>JANMZR010000251.1:0-14171 GCA_031383555.1 Cytophagaceae bacterium
CAAGGCTTAATTAAAGAATTTTGGTCAGATGTACGTATACCTGGCGAAGTCAACGATTTGAACTCAGAACTTGAAAAGGCGGGTCGTGTTGCTGATTTTCTGGAATTAGGCGAATTAATGTGTGTTGATGCCTTGAATCGAAATGAATCTTGCGGTGGGCATTTCCGAGAGGAGTACCAAACTGAAGACGGTGAAGCCTTACGTGATGACGAGAATTTTGCCTTCGTATCGGCTTGGGAGTATAAAGCACCCTCTAAATTTGAATTGCACAAAGAGGAATTGGTATATGAAAATATAAAAATTGCGCAACGATCTTATAAATAGATAGTAGATCTTAGATATTAGAAAAAAGAGAATAGATATTGGTTTCGAATAATAAATCGTAAATCCAAAATTCAAAATCGTAAATAAAAATGGAAGGAAATATGAATTTGACGCTTAAGGTTTGGCGCCAAAAAAATGCAATTACTGCAGGTCGTTTTGAAACTTATCAGGTGGCTAACATTTCGGAAGACATGTCTTTTTTGGAAATGATCGACGTTTTAAACGAAAAATTAATTTCAGAAGGTCACGTACCTATCGCTTTTGATCACGATTGCCGTGAAGGTATTTGTGGCATGTGCTCGATGTATATTAACGGGCGCCCACATGGGCCCAATAAAGGTGTTACAACTTGCCAGTTACATATGCGCTCCTTCAAATCAGGCGATACCATTACTGTGGAACCTTGGCGAGCTGGAGCATTTCCAATCATTAAAGACCTGACTGTCAATCGTTCAGCTTTTGACAGAATTATAGCAGCAGGAGGTTTTATTTCTGTGAATACTGGTAACGCTCAAGATGCCAATTCACTTCCTATTCCAAAAGCTGATGCAGATGAAGCATTTGCCGCTGCCGCTTGTATCGGTTGTGGAGCTTGTGTTGCAGCTTGTAAAAACGCCTCAGCTATGTTGTTTACTTCGGCTAAAGTTTCACAATTATCACTTTTACCTCAAGGCCAACCTGAGCGATTGAGCCGTGTTGAAAAAATGGTTGCCCAAATGGATGAAGAAGGTTTCGGCGCCTGTACCAATACAGGAGCCTGCTTTGCTTCATGCCCAAAAGAAATTTCTCTAGAATATATCGCAAGATTAAATCGTGAATATTATTCGGCTAGTTTAAGTTCGAAGTAATTAATAGTTTTTTGATTAGTAATTGTCCAGCCTATTAAAATAGGTTGGATTTTTTTTTGAAAAGTTCGATATTTTTTTTAAATAATGAATAAGAATCTAAGAATTAATTTTGAAAAAATCTCGGATTGGCTTTGACTTGAATAATTAATTATTGTTTTTGATTATATTTTTTTACCTATGAAAATAAAATACACAACTCTGAAACAGAGCTGTGTATTAACCAACCTTATTTATTTAACTAAAATTTATCCCAAAACAATTTAGTACCTACCTTATCGCCACCAACAGCTGCTTCTACGGCAGTATAACTTTTGGTATTTAGGTTTTGCTTATCGATAGGATAGGTAAGGCGAATGGGAATATCGGCATATACTTTCCTTCAGGCATATTAAGCCTTGGGAAGTCAAAACGGCGCCACTCGGTCCAAGCTTCAAAGCCACGGTTGTAAAGTGCTATCCATTTTTGTGTGCCAATTTTTTCTTTAAAATTACCATGTGCTTTGGTATAATATACGGCATCAGTTGCTAAATAATCTGCGGCGCCATGTGCGCCCCAACTTTCAAATGAGGCTTCAATTGCCTTATTATAATGTTCTTTGGCAGTATCACCTACATTAAAGCCTCTTTCAACTGCTTCTGCCAAAAGGAATTCTACTTCAGAATAATCCAGTAAAAGTACCGCATTAGCGGGGTCAGTAACACTTTCGCTTGGCTTTGAAAACGTGGAAAAATTGCTACTTTGTGTTTAAGTACCACCCGAATAGCCATCAACAGCATCTTTAGTGAGATAATGCTCAATTCGTGGGTCATGTAATTCTGCCATTTTATCAACTAAAGTATTGGCAATTACAAAGTCTTTATGGCCTGACTGTATTTTTTATTTACAATCACTTAAATTAAAAGTGGCTTTTGAAATCACTTTATTTGTTGCTTTATCCATTACTTCAACTACTATAGGGTAGCCATCTTCAGTATATTGGTATTTGTATTCCAACTCTGCCATCCCAACACTACTTGTAATTTTCTCTAAAGTGGCATTGCCATTAGCACCCACAGAATTTAATGCCACGGTAGTTAAATAATCCACAGTACTATTGCGATGAATATCGAACGGCCAACCATTATTAAGGCTGGTATAACTTTTTTTGTCGTCATAGCCCGACAGTTCGTGATTTATAATTGCACCTGATTTGCGGGTAATTTTATAGCTGGTTATATTGCCATTTTTATCACGAATGATGTCGTTGGTATCACCTTCTGAGTCCACAATTTTAATTACTTTTTTGCTGACATCTGATCCAACTATCAAGGAATAATACAACCGATTGTTTTTTGCTAAAACTGATATTTTAGTTAAAATTTCATTAGTATAAGCATAAATTTCACCACCTACATTTGCAAAAACGGGCGTTGAAAATGATGTATTTATGAGTACGCCCTATTCGTACCTACAAGTAATGAGGTATTCAGTAATATTTTCTACTTTGGTGGGTAATATTACTTTGCTGGTTGCTATAAAGCCATCACTTGTAAATGTGTTGGCTATTTTTGTGCCATCAGCCATAATTTCATCCACAATTCGGCAACCAGTGTATTCGGTTGGTTTTGTTATGATTGAATCAGGTATAACCACTACCGGAGCAGGAGAATCAGCTTTTTTGCAAGAAATCGCCACAAATAAAGCACAAACAAACAGCAGATATATAAATTGGCGATTCCGACTTGGCGTCCCCATTAACCTTAAAAAACAATTATATGGGCATGAAATTAATATTGCAAAAAGTAAAATAGTCGTTGAAAGTTGTTTTAGATTTTTCATCATTGAAATTTTATTTTGTTTAAAACTTTCAAAGTTTTTGTTTTTGAATTACTTCTTCAAAGTTCAATTAGAATTTGATGTTATAAAATAATCAATTTTGATGATATTTGGGCATAAAAAAAGCCATTCAGGTTGAGTGAATGGTCTTTTTTAAAAGTTGAATTAATGACAATAAGAAAAACTTTTTAAAGATTATTTTTTGAATTTGTCACAACACATTTATATGCCAAGTAATACCAGAATGGAATTTAACAGTGGTCATATCACCCGCCAAATGAATGGTATGTTGGCCAACTGGTAGTTTTAATAAAAGAGCATAAAAATCAGCCTGGCCATGAGCCTCTTGGCTTAATGGGATGCACCCATAGCTGTTGTATTGGTTATAATCGGTATGCACATAGTCTATGAAAGGATCAGTTTGCACCCTATATTTGGAAAAATCATCCACTAACGGATTACCATCAATGGTAGCTATCAGGTTTTTAGCACCGTTGTTGTACCTAAGTCCAAATTTGCTAATTATCTGCTGGATGGCGTTTTCGTTGCTAATCTTATTTCCTTTACAATTACTATCATTAATAAACTCCGCTGCCATACCACCTAATACTGGAAAAAATATAGGCATATTGGCTGGTATGCTGATACTTCGCTCAGTTTCGCCACCACTATTACTTGGCAATATCATAACATCAACCAGAGGCTGATTATTGGCATGGAAGCTACCATCAGTGGCAGCAAATGGATCCATTGACATCGGGTTTGACAAAGTCCATATCCAGGTTTCTTTAAGTAAACTTTTGTATGTATGGCCATTAACTGAGCCATCGAGTGGTATTACTTCCACACAAGCTATATTTAGGCGAGCATTTGAGTGTTTTTTTGTTTGTGGAACAGCGTTTTGCTTTTCGCAAGAAACTGTAATGATAGCCGAAGCTATGAATGCGAGAAAAATGGTTGTTTTTTTCATGTGTGAAAATTGTTTTATGTTAATTAATGGTACAAAGTTGTGCAAAATAGAATAGCCAAAACATCATCAATTTTGATGATATTTGGGTATAAAAAAGCCATTCAGGTAGGTGAATGGCTTTTTTATAAAGATGAATTGTAAAATTATTTTCGGATAAGTGAAACTCCTTTTATGAAAAATAGAAGGTAAAAGATATTAAGAGAATCTGCCAAGATATTTATAATAAAACGGTACTTTTGAATTCCCAATTCAATTTTAAAAAGTGTTGAATATAAATAAAGGAAAAATGTTAAATAGGAAAGCAAAATGCCTAATACAAACCAAAAATCAGGTCTATGTCTTATGTTATTATCTTCTCTCTCTTTAAAAATTAATCTAAAACTCAAAGTTGAAAGTAGAATTAAATAAATATTTTGAATAAACAAGCCAGTTAAATTCAAACTATGTTGAGGCCAAATGACGTTGCAAATACCATAAATTACAAACATGACCGATAGAATATTTATTACGAATCCTATTTTTGGCTTATTAATTACTCCCTTCAAATACATACCTAAAAGCACAAAATCAGTAGGTAAAAAAAGATAATTAAAATAGTGTTCGAGTTCTTTGGATTTTAAACCATAATTCAAAAATAACACCACGATAAAGTAAAAAATTAAGGCCAAAATAAACCAAATAAAATACCGATAATGGCCTTTCCAAAACCATCGCTTTTGCATAGCAAAATAATATAACAATAATAATACTGGTAATTGTAAAAAACGAATGACTTGATTGATGGTTTGTAACATTTTGGGGCTTAATTAAGGTTTAGAGAAATACTTTTGAGGTTTAATAATAAATAATAAAAAGCAAAAAATATTAAAACTAAAATTAAACCTTTTTCATGACCAAAAAAAATTACTCCACCAATCTCAACCTAAGTGCCTTGACCACCGCCTCAGGGGCGGAGTTTACGTGCAGCTTTTCGTAGATGTGGCGGATATGTGTACAAATTGTTGTTACTGATACAAATAGGTCGGTGGCAATCATTTTATAGCTTTGGCCTTCTACCATTTTTTGTAATATTTCTTTCTCACGCTTGGTGAGTTCAATGTAATTTTCTTTTTTATTATCAAATTGTAAGGCAAACATATTCATCACTTTAGCCGCAATGGCTGGCGTTAGGTGCGAGCCGCCAGCATACACTTCTTTGATGGCCTGCACATAGCTTTCGGGCTTTGGGCTTTTGAGTATGTAGCCGTTGGCACCCCCACAAATGGCAGCAAACACTTTATCGTCATCATCAAAAACGGTTTGCATAAGCACTCGCACATGAGGGAATTTTGATTTCACTAAAACCAAAGCCTCCAGCCCCGACTGATTGGGCATTTGAATATCCATAAGCACCACGTCCGGCTCATATTTTTTGATTAGTTTCAGGGCGTCAGTGGGGTCGTTATAGGCACCCACCATGTATATTTCGTCGCTATCGGCCAAATACATGGATAGGCTTTCCCTAAAATTTTTATTGTCCTCAAACATCAGCACCCTTATCATTTTCTTTATTTTAATTCAGTATCAAAGCTAATATTGCTTTATTAGAAAAAACATCATCAATTTTGATGATATTTGAATTTTCGTCCAACTTTAAGAGGAAGGCAAGTCGATGGATGTTTCCACTAAACTTTTATCATTACCTCAATTCTTGTCCCCTTTTTAATCTCAGAATCCACCCACACTTCAATATTATTATTTGCTCCACGGTTTTCAAAGTTTTTGAGCCCATTACCTTCAAATATTTGGCTTCTGTCAAAGCCAATTCCGTTGTCTGTTATATTTAAAAATATTTTATTGTTTTCTTTCCAAATATTTACATTAACCAAGCTGGCTTTAGCGTGTTTTAATATATTGTTTATCGCTTCTTTATAGATGAGATATAAATTGCGGCGCTGTTCCATGCCAATTTCTAGCTTTGCTATTTCTACAGTATTTTGAAAAGTCAACTTAATATTTTTAGCCGTAAGTGCCTCATAGCCATGGCTTTTCATTCTATCAAAAAGCTTTTCAACACTATCATTTATTGGATTGATTGACCATACAGTATCTCGCATTAGTGAAACGGTTTCCTCAGAATTAGAGGATATTTTATCCAAAATATTTAATAATTCAGGGCTTTCTTTTCGTACTTTTTTCTTTAAAACTTCTATGAAAATGGCAATACTATTAAGGTTGGACCCTACCTCATCATGCAGGTCAGAGGCTATGCGGTTGCGGATATATTGTACTTTTAACTTGTTCCGAAAGTCGTATAAAAAGAATAAATAGGCTGAAATGCCAAATATCAAAAGAATATAAGCACCGATCGAAGGCCAAAACCAGTATTTCTGAAAGAATGGTTTTTCTTTATTAAAAGTAAAAATATTTGATTTTGTAAAACCAGCCACTGTTTTTGCTTTTATTTCCAAAATATATTCACCGCCTTCCAAATTATGAAATTGGACTATTGGGTATGGCGATTCTACCCACTTTTCAGATTTGTTTATTCGATAAAAGTATTTGTTTGAATCTCCTTTTGCAGGCCTAAACTCTAAAATCAGGTCATTTTCGTAGGTTTTTAATGAAAATACATTTTGGGAAGAATTGAATTTTATCTCCTTATTATTAATTACTATTTTTTCTAAGGCTATTTTTTCGGATGCAAAAAATCCAAAAGAAATGGTTTGGTTCAGTAGTAGTAAAAGGGTAGTAATTAAGGTTTTCAATTAGGTAATTTTAATAATTTTGCGAAGAAATTAATAAAATCCAGCTTTACTTTTCGGTTTATAAATCAATATTAAACTAAAATACTTTTAAATCAAATATAATTGCTAAAAACTTTATAATCAAATGATTATATTTTATTGTATGGTTTTTTCAACCTCCTCTATATCTTTTGCACCTTACCTATAAATGAGGTAGTCTGGGAAAGAATTTATTTGGTTTTAAGTAGCCATATAGACTTGCTTTTTCTCTTTTCCAAAGTCTTTTTTCTCAAATCACATTACTTTCGTTAATTTTGCAAAAAAAACGTATAAAATATTATGCTTTCAGAACAAGAAATACAACGCCGCCAAAAAAGAGAAGAATTGATGCAGATGGGAATAAATCCCTATCCTGCGGAAATGTTTGAAAGCAATGTAACGACCGAGGATATTAATAAAAACTATGAAAACAATAAAATAGATTACAAAAATGTATCGATTGCAGGAAGGCTAATGAGTTTTCGGATAATGGGGTCTGCCTCTTTTGCTGAGCTACAGGATGCAACCGGCCGTGTGCAATTGTATTTCAGAAGGGATGATCTTTGCCCAGATGAAGACAAAACTTTGTACAATATCGTTTTTAAAAAGTTGCTAGATATCGGTGATATTATTGGAGTAAAAGGATATGTCTTTACGACACAAACAGGTGAAATATCAATACATGTAACTGAATTTAAGCTGCTTAATAAATCTCTACGACCACTCCCTATTGTAAAAAGAGATGAGGAAGGAAATATATTTGATGGCTTAACGGACCCTGAAATGAGGTACCGCCAACGTTATGTTGATCTTATTGTGAACCCCGAGATTAAAGAAATATTTGTAAAAAGAGCGAGAATCATAAGCACCATGCGACAAATATTTGATGGTCGAGGTTGGTTAGAAGTAGAAACGCCAATACTGCAACCTATACATGGAGGTGCAGCGGCAAGGCCATTTACAACACACCATAATACATTGGATATGCCGCTCTATTTGCGTATTGCCAATGAATTATACTTGAAAAGGTTGATTGTTGGAGGCTTTGAAGGGGTATATGAGTTTGGTAAAATGTTTCGAAACGAAGGAATGGATCGTACTCATAACCCAGAATTTACCTCTTTGGAGTTTTATATTGCTTACAAGGATTATTTCTGGATGATGGAAATGACGGAGGAAATATTTGAAAAAGTTGCTATTGCCACTAATGGAAAAGCCAAAGTACTTGTGGGTGAAAATGAAATTGATTTTGCGGGCCCTTTTGAGAGACTTACTATTGTCGAGGCGATAGAAAAATATACAAATATAAATGTTGAGGGTCTCTCAGAAGATGCAATAAGAAATTATTGCCATGCCGAAGGCATTAAAGTAGATAATTCGATGGCAAAAGGAAGGTTAATTGATGAAATATTTGGGGAAAAAGTGGAGTCTAATTTAATTCAGCCTACTTTCATAATCGACTATCCTGTTGAAATGAGCCCGCTAACCAAAAAACATAGATCAAAAGAAGGGTTGGTGGAACGATTTGAGTTGTTTGTAAATGGCAAAGAAATAGCCAACGCCTACACCGAATTGAATGACCCAATTGACCAGCGAGAGCGCTTTGAGGAACAACTACAACTTGCTGCCCGTGGCGACGATGAAGCCATGGCTATGGATGAAGACTTTATCAGGTCATTGGAATATGGTATGCCACCTACCTCTGGTATTGGTATTGGAATTGATAGGCTTACTATGTTAATGACCAATCAAAATACCATCCAGGAAGTGCTTTTTTTCCCTCAAATGAGGCCTGAGAAAAAGTTCGAAGTTGCTACAGACCAAGAGTATGAAGCAGTTGGTGTGCCTAAAGTTTGGATACCAGTACTTCAAAAAATGGGCTTTATGACCATTAAAACACTTAAAGAGGCCAATCCAAATAAAGTTTTTAATGATATGGGGGGTATGAGAAAGAAAATGAAAATTGAGGAGGCAATTCCTTCAAAAGAGGTGGTAATGGGTTGGTTTTGAAAAGAAGGATTTAAAGTTTTTGTTTTTACAAACAAAAAAAGACCTGAAATTTTCGCACTTAGAATTTTATAACAAACAAAAAAAGACCTGAAATTTTCAGGTCTTTTTTTTAAACTTTATATCAAAAAAAATTAGATTTTCTTAACATTAATGGCGTTTAAGCCTCTTTTGCCTTCTGTTACCTCGAAAGATACAGAGTCATTCTCACGTAATGTAACACCGTCTAAACCTGTTACGTGTACGAAGATCTCTTCGCCTGAACCGTCAGCTACAATGAAACCGAAGCCTTTGCTTTCGTTGAAGAATTTTACTTTACCTGTTTGCATAATAATATAAAAAATTGTTAAAAATGTGCCATACAAAAATTGCATGACATTGACTAAACTTATAATTGTAAGAATAAGTTCAAAAAAAGAGAACTTTAATAATAATTTATTCTGTCTCGAATAAATACTAAAAAAGTTCTCATTAAGTTTTACTAGATTTTAGCAACATTAACGGCGTTTAAGCCTCTTTTGCCTTCTACTACATCAAATGAAACTTTATCATTTTCTCTGATGTGTAGGCCTCCTAGCCCAGTAACATGTACAAATACTTCCTCGCCAGAACCATCTGTAACAATAAATCCAAATCCTTTACTTTCGTTGAAAAATTTTACTACTCCTGTTTGCATTATAAAAAAAATTAATGTGATAAGCCTTTGAGATTACACACATTAATTATACCCTAAGGAAATCGTAATGAAATGAACTCGTCAAAAAACCTTTTCACGGTTTATTAAAGTGCCAAATGTATATATAATTTTGCATATTACAACAATTGTATTTAAAAATATTTGATTTTGGAGTAAAAATTATTTATTTTGCATGAAAAATAGCAGAAATTCAATGTTAATTGAGAAAATAAAAACCTTTTTTGAGCATCATGCTTTTGGAGTTTGTACCCATATTGGTGAAAAAGTGAACATTTCTATTTCAAATATAAGGTTATATTTTATTTACGCCTCTTTTTTAACCTTGGGTTCACCCATAATAATATATTTGGTATTAGCTTTTTGGATGAACATCCGAAAGTATATGCGGGAGGCGAAACATCCATCTGTTTGGGAATTTTAATTTATTTTTTAGGTGTAAAATTTAAATCTGAAAATTTCAATGAAGAATTTTTGAAATATTCAAACAGCAAGGATTTTTCCACCATATTGAGTAATTGTATATTAGTTTTTGAAATACTTTTCACAAATTTTCTTTTTCTCCTTAAACTTTTTAATTGCCAATAAAAAACAAAATGTGCTTTAACAACTGCCCAAAAGTCGTTAAACTGCCCTTTTGCTAAATAGCCAAGACTTGCTATACCATCAAAAAATAATCTTTGTAAAATTCTCCAATAAAATTTATTTGTAGGTAAATTTTTAAAAATCATTGAAAGTCCATTTCTGAAGTTCAAATAGGTTTTAAAAGAATTTGATTTTGACAAAGTGCCGCCTCCAATATGATAAACTATTGATTCAGAAGTATACACAATGTCAAAACCTGCCAGTTGAATCCTCCAGCAAAGATCTATTTCTTCCATATGGGCAAAAAAATCACCATCAAAGCCACCAACTTCATGAAAAACATTTGAACTTATGGCCAAACATGCACCCGTAGCCCAAAATATTTTCACGCAATCATCATATTGGCCTTTATCTTCTTCTATATTATTAATGATGCGCCCTCTGCAAAAAGGATAACCTAATTTATCAATAAACCCCCCAGCGGCACCTGCATATTCAAACTGTGTTTTATTATGGTAGGAAAGAATTTTTGGTTGACAAGCTGCAATATTTTGTTTTTTTAATTGGTTTAAAAGTGGGGGTAGCCAGTTTTTTGTTACTTCAACGTCGGAGTTTATCAAAACATAATATTTGGCATTTATTTGTTTAAATGCTTGATTATAACCTTCCGCATAACCATAATTTTTAGTAAGGGATATAATTTTAATACTAGGGAAATCACTCGAAATTAATGAGATAGAGTTATCTGAAGAATTATTATCAGCAACTATTATTTGGCATTCACTTGGCGTAAAATTAATAAGTATTGGCAAAAATTTCTTTAAATAACCTTCTCCGTTAAAATTTAAAATTACAATTGCAACATCATTCATTTTAAGAAAATAGTTTATCTAAACCAGGTATGCCTGGCGGTATCATACCTTGGGTAGCTGCTTGTAAATGGTCCTTAATTTTGTCTTCAATAGCATCCATAGCTTTATTGGTAGCCGCAACAATAAGGTCTTGAAGCATTTCTTTATCTTCGACTTTTATTAAATCGGGGTCTATTTCAACTTTAACTAGTTTTTTATTTCCGTTAATTAGCACTTTTACCAAACCTGCCCCGGCCTCGGCTTGCTGCGTAATATGGCCAAGGCTTTCTTGTGCTTCTTTCATTTTTGCTTGAAAGTCTTTGACTTTACCAAGCATACCCATCATGTCTAACATATTTTTTTATTGATAAATTTTATTAGAAAACTTTCCTAATAAATAAAATTCAAACAATTTTCAATATAGATTAGGAGAAATATAAATTATTGCAATTTATTTTTGAGTTTTTGTATATTTTTATTTTTATATAATGACAAAAAAACTAATCTCTAATCAATATTACACTTCCTCTTTTTGTGAAATTTCGACGATTTGAATTACTTACCTCTACTTGAAATACATAAGTCCCTTCTGGCAAATCGATGTCTGTATAAATTAATTTTCCATTCCATCCGTCTCTTCGGTGCTTTGCATAATCATCAGAAAAATAAACCAATAAACCATACCTATCATAAATGTTTATTTCAAAAGTATAGGCAGCTACACTTATTACCTTAAAGGTTTCAGTTTCAGCAGGTCCTTTACCATCTGGTGTAAATATATTTGGGTTTATAACTGTCAAATTTTCATCGTTTGGAATAAAATTTGAATAAATATAGGAGCCATCACCACTAATTTGTTTGGCTTTTACTCTATAGTAATTAGATGTTTCTGCTTTATATATATTTTTTTTTGGCTGAACCAATTGCGTTTTTCTTACTTCAACTGTTGGTAAATCATAAAATTCAACCTCATAATCAACAACTTTATTATTGTTTTCATTGTTCCAAACCAACTCAAAGGTCTTTTTATCTTGACTTAAAAAAATTGGGTTAACATTTATTTCTGGTGATAAATTGAAACAAAAATCCTCATACCTTAATCGATAATAATGTTGAATAGTAGTTGGTGTACTTGTTGGATCTATATATTCCCAAGAAAACTTTTGAGTGTTACCAATTTTACGTTCAAGTTCTGGCGCATTGGGGAGTGCTGTAAAGGTGCCAGTAGTACCATCTTTTCGCTCTAATTTAAATTGGTATTCTAAGGTGTAATTGCTGTTTATTGAAACCCCATTTTTCCAAACCAATTTAACTTTATCATTTTCAACAGTTGCGTAGGCCCATTCATCAAGTAGTTTTGATGGGGTTTGCTTTGTAAAACCTTTATATTTAATTGTGTCAGAAATTGAAATCATGCTTCCATCACCATCAACATCAATTGTTACCTGATAAATTTTTACTTCACCACATTTCACTATAGAATTGTATTCCTTTGTGGCTCTATAAGGAGCAACAGTTTTTGTATTGGTAGCGAAAGTATCGTCATCATCAATGCATATTTCTGGTGCTGATTCGCATTTACCAATAATAAAAGGTCTGAACGTATTAAAAGGTATTTCAGTGCCAGACTGGTAACTGCCTATCTGAAAAACAATTCTGTTGTTTACACTAACGTTAGCTTCTCTGGTAAAAGGTATACTACAAATTTCTTTTGTAACCAATGTAGAACTGCCATTTTGGAGTTCCAAATAAAAACAATAAATATCAACTCTAACTAACAAATCAGGAATTTTTGTTCGTATTCGTTGGGTTGAAGTGGAGGTTGCATCACCAAATATGCCTTTAGAAATATAATTGCCCGTGGGGTTCGATTTCATTAAAAGATTGGCAGTGAAACCCGCAGGTATTTTGAATGAAAGATAAATCTCTCCCTTTATTTGAGCAGGATTCGTTCCAGAAGTCCAGTTAGCCTTTAGCGTATCAATTCTGAAATTGGTTTTATTTATTTGGCCGTAGATGTTGCCAGTTAAACGAACAAAAAATATTATTATTAATATTTTAAAAAAAGATTTTGGTTTAGTGAATTTCATTCTAAAATATCAGTAGTAAGGGAATTAGATTGTTCTAACTATGATTAGGTTAGTTTTCTGTTTATTTTTTTTCAATAAATCAATTAAATCAGTAACGAATATAATTATTGAAAATTGGATAATTCTTTGAAATACGCTGTAAATTTACATAAAAATGAATTATAAAAAGGACTAAAATCAAAAAATGATGATTGATAGTAGTAATGAAATTAGGTTAGATAGTATTGAAGAAGCCATTGAAGATATAAGAAATGGCAAAATGATTATTGTTGTTGATGACTTAAACAGAGAAAATGAAGGCGATATGATTTGTGCATCTGACTGCATTACACCAGAAATGGTCAATTTTATGACTAAAGAGGGCAGAGGGTTGGTTTGTGTTTCGCTAAATGAACAGCGCTGTAATGAGTTGGAATTAGACATGATGGTGGGTAAAAATACGGCCACATTATCAACAGCCTTTACTGTTTCTGTTGACCTTTTAGGCCATGGTTGTACTACAGGTATTTCAGCTTCGGACCGATCTAAAACAATTAAAGCATTAGTTAATAAAGCCACTAAGCCCAGCGATTTGGGAAGACCTGGGCACATATTTCCCTTAAAAGCTGTTAAGGATGGTGTGCTAAGAAGAACTGGGCATACCGAAGCTTCAATGGATTTTGCAAAATTAGCAGGCTTTTCTCCCTCTGGCGTATTAGTGGAGGTAATGAGTGAAAACGGCGAAATGGCAAGATTACCTGAATTAAGGCAAATTGCAGATAAATTTGATATGAAATTGGTGAGTATTGAAGATCTGATTGAATACCGCCTAAAAACTGAATGCTTAATAAAGAGAGAAATTGGAGTTGATATGCCAACTGAGTTGGGGCATTTTGACTTAATTGCTTTTAAGAATATACAAACAGGTGATATTCATTTGGCACTTTTAAAAGGCGAATGGACTATTAATGAGCCAGTGATGGTGCGTGTGCATTCAAGTTGTGTAACAGGAGACATATTCGGGTCGTGTCGCTGCGATTGTGGCGAGCAACTGCAAGCGGCAATGAAAATGGTTGAAAAAGAAGGGAAAGGCGTTGTACTTTATATGTTTCAAGAAGGCCGTGGTATTGGCCTAATAAACAAACTAAAAGCATATAAACTACAAGAGCAAGGCCTTGATACAGTTGAAGCAAATATTGAATTGGGCTTTGCTGCTGATGAACGTGACTATGGCGTGGGGGCG
>JANMZR010000253.1:0-2809 GCA_031383555.1 Cytophagaceae bacterium
CGGCTAAATTCACTAGCTAAAATCACCAATGTTTTGTCCAAATGCCCCGATTGGTCCAAATCTTTAATAAGCTGAGATACTGGGGCATCTATCATTTTTTTCATATTTACCAATCTAGTATGGCCATTTTCATGTGTATCCCAACCCACAAATGGCTCATATTCAGTGGTTACTGAAATAAACCTTGCACCCTTTTCAACTAGCCTGCGAGCCAGCAAGCAGCCCAAACCAAACCGACCAGTGTTATAAATATCATAGGATTTTTTGGGTTCTGTACTTAAATTAAAGGCTTTCGACTCAGAAGAGTTGAGCAAACGATACGCCTGTTCCATTGACATTTTTAGTGATTCCTTTTGATAATCGCTTCCAAATTCGCCATGTACACTATTTGAAATCAGGTTGTTGTACAAACTATTTCTGCTTTCAAATCGCTTTATATCCATGCCAACTGGTGGGCGCACACTGTCTAAACCTTGACTTGGGTCGGGTATAAAAAATGGGCCATGTTCATTTCCCAAAAAGCCAGCAGTATGAAATGCTTTCAATTCCTCAGCCTCACCCACTGTAAACCGTTGACCAATATCAATAAATGATGGGATTACTGGGTTTTTAGGCCCTAATTGCTTCGAAATCCATGAACCAATATGTGGTGCGGCAACCGATTGAGGCGGTTCATAACAGGTGTGCCAGTTGTATTGATGACGGGAATGCAAAATAAAACCCAAGTCGGCAGCAATATAAGAACGAATCAATGTGCCCTTATCCATCACTGAACCAATTCCTTCCAGTCCTTCAGAAAAATTTATTCCATCTAGAGCGGTTGGTACTGATTTGAAAGTACTTAATACTCTATTTGCATCCAATCCTGTTTCAAAAGGGGTATAAAGTTTAGGGTCAAAAGTTTCTGTAGATGCCATACCGCCGCCCATCCAAAGCAAAATTACCGAATCGGCTGAGGCTACTTTTAAGGCAACTTCAGGGCTTGCGTTGGCCAATAAACTTGCGATAGGTGAGCCTGCACCCAAAGCCGCCAAGGTGGCAAGGCTTGTGTTTTGCAAAAATTCTCTTCTATTCCAGTTGTTTTTCATGTTTTTTAATTAATTATCTGAAATTCAGGCAATAAGGCAACTGCCCACACCAAATCTTGGATGCCTTCTACAGAAGGTTTTTTGCCTATATATTTTAAAACTAATTTCATTTCTTTAAAACTTGGAGGCCTATTTAGCGTTTTTTGATACAATTCTAAAATAAGTGCTTCGCTTGTTGGATATTTCTTGACCCAAATTTCAGCCCCTTTTTGTAATGAATTATTCAATTTTGTACCATTTGTAAGCTCTAAGGCTTGCAATAAATTGGCCTGAGTAATTCGGCTAGTCGAAACCGTTTCTCTTGTTGGCCGACCCAATGAAGTTAAAAAAGCATCATTTATAACCAATGAGGCCCTTGGAAAGGGTATTTCTGAGAAAATTTCTGATGGTAGCATTTTTTTGGCAATTGCCGAATCGGAATATAATGGATAAAAAGCTTGACTTATTATATCAGAAAACTGCTCCGCCGTAATTCTCTTTTTTACCATACCTTTAAAAACAAAGTTTGTGGAAGTTAATAATTGCACATCCTTCAATCCGGTAGACGGCAATTGGTAGGTTTTTGAAGTTAAAATTTGTTGAATTAGTCGCTTGATATCCGTGCCATTATTGGCAAAATCGTAGGCGAGGTAGTCGAGCAAATCTTGGCTCCAAGGTTCGTTGTCCATCACATCAACTGGCTCAACAATGCCACGGCCAAGTAATTGAGCCCATATTCTGTTTACTAAAGTTCTATAAAACCTTCCATTTTTCTTTTGCACTAAAATATCGGCCAGTTGCTTTAGCCGGTCAGCTGTCATAGTCGTTTCGGTGATTTTTCCCAACGAATTAAAAAGCACACCACGCCCAGCCATTTTACCTGTTGGTACATCGCAACGATGTATTTCTAACGTTGAATCCGCAAAAACATTAGCAAAGGCATAAGCGTCGGCGAGCTTCCAATCGGATATGAAGCTATCGTGACAAGAGGTACATTTCAAATTTAGCCCTAGGAATACTTGTGATACATTTTGGGCGGCTTGCATGGCCAATGTCTGGCTAGAGTTTACGGTGCCCCTCCATTGAATTCCTTTTATAAAGCCTTCCGACTCTTTTGTTGGGCTTATTAATTCCTTCACAAAATTATCATAAGACTTGTTGGTTTTCAGCGAATTATACAACCATTTTGAAATCGAGTATCGGCCATTTGTAATATAACCAGTACCCGTGTAATCGTTGCGAAGGGCGTCGTTCCAAAAACTCAACCAATGCTGGGAATAGGCCTCATTTTTGTTTAAAAGTGTATTTACCAATTGCTCTCTTTTATTTGGAGATGTGTTGGCAACAAAAGTTTTTAGCTCCTCAGGGCTTGGCAATAAACCAATTACATCCAAATAAACCCTTCGCATATAAGTTTTATCATCAACTGGTTGCTGCCATTGGGTTTTATTTTCTTGAAAATATTGATTTACAAATAAATCAACTGGATTTGTAAACTGCTTTGATTTTTTGGGTAAAATTGGCAGCCTTGGCTCAAGTGCTGCTACTCTATATATTGTTTTCTCTGGTCCTGAAGGCCATGGGGCACCTATTTTTATCCAATATTCCAACATTTCTATTTCCTCTTTGGTGAGTCGTTTACCTTTTGATGGCATGGCGTCATCATGGCCATCAGGTAATTTTACACGCCTAATCATCTCACTTTTTGAGGGATAGCCCGCCAATATCACTGGGCCATTTTC
>JANMZR010000285.1:0-17818 GCA_031383555.1 Cytophagaceae bacterium
GAGATTCTGTGTTATTATCCTAAAAAAATCTTAATTTTTTTTACCTTTGTTCTAAATCAGCCTAGAGCTAGATTCTAAAGAGTAGCAGCTTCTTTTAGTTGCACTCTTTTTTTGTTTTCATTTTGTCTTGTCCTGAAATAGCGATACAAAAATAAGTATCGTTATGGAAAAAAATGTTAATTATGTAAAGCGTAGTCAACGTGACTACAGCATGAGTTTAAAACTTCAAATCGTTCGAGAGGTTGAGCGAGGTGAGATTTCTATTAATGGCGCCCAGCGCAAATATGGGATCCAGGGAAGGGCTACAATAAATGTTTGGTTGAGGAAATTTGGTAACTTTGATTGGGAAAACCAATCGCCTTCTTTTATGCCAAAATCACCCGAACAAAAAATTATGGAGTTAGAGGCAAAGGTTAAGTTATTAGAGAAACAAAAGGCTTATTTAGAACACCAGGCCACTGTCTCTGATAAGAAAGCAATCATTTTTGATATGATGATTAACCTAGCCGAAAAAGAATATCAAATCCAAATAAGAAAAAACTCCTTACCCGAACAATCGATTATTTTAGACAAAGTCAAAAAGAAACCTTAAGTTTCGCCTGTCATTTGTTCGGGATTGAAAGACAGGTTTATTACAGAGAAGTCAGACGGGTTGAACTGAAGTTAATTAAAGTCGATGAAGTAGTAAAAATGATTATCGAAATACGAAAGAAAATGCCAATGATTGGTGGCAAGAAATTATACTTTATTTTGCACGAACAACTTCAGCAACTGGATGTTGGAAGGGATAAGTTTTTTGCCATTTTAAGAGCAAATCACCTTTTTATACAGCCTAAACGCCGATATACAGTTACTACAAACTCTAATCATAGATTCAAAAAACATAATAACTTGATTCTAAATATTGGCATAGAGCGACCAAACCAGGTCTGGGTTTGCGAGATAACTTATATAGGCAAAACAGATAAGCCAAGATATTTAAGTTTAGTAACAGATGCCTACTCAAAAAAAATAATGGGATATAATTTATCTGATAATTTAAATGCAGAAAGCAGTTTAACAGCCTTCAAAATGGCATTAAAAGAAAGGAAACACATAGACTTACCTTTAATTCATCATTCTGATAGAGGTAAACAATATTGTTCAGATATCTATCAAGAAGTATTAAAAAGAAATAATGTACTGTGTAGTATGACACAGAATTCAAACCCTTACCAAAATGCTGTGGCAGAAAGAATAAATGGTATTTTGAAACAGGAGTTTAAAATTGATCAATATGATTTAGCCTTAAAAGACTTAGCACTTTTAATAAAACAATCAGTGAAAATTTATAACGAAAATAGACCCCATATTTCCAATTATTTATTAACACCATTTCAAATGCATCAACAATCAGAAATTAAAATGAAAACATATCATTCAAAAAAAAACAGCAGTACCAATGAAGCTACTACTGTCTAATTTATGTACTTTTAAATATCAAAAAATCTGTATCACTATTTCAGGACGATACATTTTTACTTAATTACTTAACCTCTTCAAAATTCACATCCGTTACATCAGGGTCGCTGGCTGCACCTGCTGGCTCTCCTTGCGGCTGCTCAGCACCTGGTTGGGCTTCGCCACCAGAAGCGGCATACATTTCTTGGCTAGCGGCCATCCATGCAGCGTTTAGTTTTTCAAGGCCAGCATCAATGCCTGCAATATCTTTTGATGCATGTGCAGTTTTTAATTCTGCCAATGCCTCAGATACAGCCACTTTGTTTGGCTCTGTAAGTTTATCGCCATATTCAGTCAATTGCTTTTCAGTTTGAAATATCAATGAATCAGCTGAGTTTATTTTCTCAACTGTTTCTTTTTCAATTTTATCAGCCGCCTCGTTGGCTTTTGCCTCGTCACGCATTTTCTCAATTTCTGCATCAGTTAAGCCTGATGAGGCCTCAATTCTAATTTTTTGCTCTTTCCCTGTTCCTTTGTCTTTTGCACTTACGTTCAATATACCGTTCGCATCAATATCAAAAGTTACTTCTATTTGTGGTACTCCACGTGGTGCTGGCGGTATATCAGCCAAGTGGAAGAGGCCTAATGTTCTGTTATGAACAGCCATGGGCCGCTCGCCTTGCAATACGTGTAGCTCAACCGAAGGCTGGCTATCTGATGCAGTGGAGAATGTTTCTGATTTTTTTGAAGGAATAGTTGTATTCGCTTCAATCAATTTTGTGAACACACCGCCCATTGTTTCAATACCTAATGAGAGTGGGGTTACGTCTAATAGCAGTACGTCTTTTACTTCACCTGTTAATACGCCACCTTGAATAGCAGCACCAATTGCAACAACCTCGTCAGGATTCACTCCTTTTGAAGGCTTTTTGCCAAAAAACTTCTCAACTTCTTCCGCTATTCTTGGTATACGAGTTGAGCCACCCACCAATATTACTTCGTCGATATCAGCATTGGTATAACCTGCGTTTTTCATGGCACGCTTACAAGGCTCTAATGTTCTCAATATCAATGAGTCAGCCAATTGCTCAAATTTTGCTCTGGTCAACTTACGCACTAAGTGCTTTGGAATACCGTCAACCGGCATTATATACGGCAAGTTAATTTCTGTTTCATTTGAACTCGAAAGCTCAATCTTGGCTTTTTCCGCAGCTTCTTTAAGCCTTTGAAGTGCCATTGGATCTTTACGAAGGTCTATTTTCTCGTCTGAAATAAATTCATCAGCCAACCAGTTTATAATTACTTGGTCAAAGTCGTCGCCACCTAAATGGGTATCACCATCTGTTGATTTTACTTCGAACACACCATCTCCCAATTCTAGGATTGACACGTCGAAAGTACCACCACCAAGGTCAAAAACGGCTATCTTTTCATCTTTTCCTTTTCTATCCACTCCATAAGCCAAAGCCGCCGCTGTTGGCTCGTTTATAATTCGCTTCACCTCAAGGCCTGCAATTTGCCCAGCTTCTTTTGTAGCTTGGCGCTCAGCATCGTTGAAATAGGCCGGAACAGTAATAACTGCTTCTGTTACAGTTTGACCCAAATAGTCTTCAGCGGTTTGCTTCATTTTTGTCAAAATTTGCGCTGAAATCTCCTGTGGCGTGTATAAGCGATCGCCTATACGTACACGAGGGGTATCATTACTGCCTTTTTCTACTGTATATGAAATAGTTTTCAATTCACTAGTTACCTCAGAAAATTTACGACCCATAAATCGTTTGATTGACGAAATTGTGTTTTTTGGATTCGTAATCGCCTGACGTTTAGCTGGATCACCTACTTTTCTTTCACCATTTTCCAAAAAAGCTACAATAGACGGAGTTGTTCTACGGCCTTCTGAATTGGCAATTACAACTGCTTCATTTCCTTCCATTACCGACACGCATGAGTTGGTAGTTCCTAAGTCGATTCCTATTATTTTACCCATTTTAATTTTTATTATAGTGTTAATATTCAATTTCATTATCAATTATCAATCATAATGCCATAATGAGGAAACTATTTAATATTATGACAGAATGGCAGATAATACCATGATAATGTCATATACTAAATTTGTTTTTTAATGATAACTTTGGCTTATGAAAGATTCAATTTATATATATACCAATTTTGATGTGGAGGTAAAAAAGTATATTTCCTCCGAATTAGTAACTAATTATACTATTTATTTTCATGACGAGCTTCTTGAAAATATGCAATTAGAGACTTTCAATAAATGCAAATATTGTCTTGGAAATGTGCCTTTAGATTGGTGTGATGCCAATGAAAATCTGATTTGGTTGCAATTAAACTCAGCGGGGATAGATCCCTATAATAAATTAGTAAATCCACCATTTTTATTAACAAATTTAAGAGGTTTTTTTGCCGAATCTGTTGCGGAAACTACCTTAGCTGGTATTTTGGCTTTTTATAGGGGAATAGACAAGCTAGTAATGTATCAAGCTGATAATGAATGGATTGGTCATGCACTCAGACCTAGTTTACATAAATTACATCGAAAAAAGGTTTGGGTATTGGGTGGAGGAAGTATTGCAAATAAATTTATTGAATTATTAGCGCCTTTTAATTGTCAGATTACTCAAACAAGCTTGTCTGATTTGAAAATGAATACTCATTCTATTGATTTCTTCAGTAAAAGAGCCCAATCTATTGATTTATTGGTGCTTATATTGCCTGAAATACCCGAGACTATTCATTATCTGAATAAAGACAAGCTTTCTATGTTAAGTGCAAATACTTTGGTTGTAAATACGGGAAGAGGTTCATCGATTGATGAAGAGGAATTAAAAATTTTATTGGTTAAAAATAAAATTTTAGGAGCTGTTTTAGATGTAAATGAAGTTGAACCAATTCCTGTTGAAAATTCAATTTGGAAATTATCCAATGTCATACTAACCCAGCATACTGCAGGTGGTTGGGCTGAAGAAAAGTTGGAAATTGCCAAATTTTTCATAAAACAACTAAGAAGAAAAGAAGTGGGAATCGAATTAGAAAACTTTGTAGATTGCGAAAGAGGGTATTGATTTTTGTTTTATTTAACAATTTATTTCTCTAAACCTCTAAATCTCTCTGTTTTTTATTTGGAGAGTTATGTTAAAACCAATTTCAAACATGCAATTAGTAATCCAATTGATAAAAGGTATCGTAAAGTTGGAATGTTGAATTTTCGACTTCCAAAATAAGAGCCAAGTAGGCCTCCAACTATTGTGGCTACCAAAGCATATTGCATATTTTCTGTTAAATGAATGCCACCTTTTTGCATTTGTCCGTAAAGCCCTGATAATGAATTGACAAAGATAAATAAGGCTGAAACAGCCGCCGTTTCTTTTAAGGATGACCAGCGCATCATAAGCATTAGCGGACTCAATATTATGCCACCACCAATGCCAATCATTCCTGAGATTATGCCAATAGAAGCACCAGCAATTAAGGCAACAATTAAATTTACTGGTTTTATATTTTGCTCATTTTGTTTGAATTGATATAGCATTCTAAAAATGGAAATCAATATACATAAAGCTAATATTTTTTTATAAATTGAATCAGAGAGGGTCATTGTGCCTCCTAAAAAGGCCATAGGGATGCTTGTGATGGCAAATGGCCAAAATAATTTGAATTTGAAAAAGCCAGCTTTATAAAAACCTATAAATGAAAATAATGAAACTGCTAAGTTCATTACCAATGCAGACGGTTTCATTAAGTTAGGTGCAACCCCCATCATTGCCATAACTGCCAAATAGCCACTAGCACCGCCATGTCCCACAGATGAATATAGAAAAGCAATAATTGCCAATAGAAATAAAAGAATTAAAATAGAATCCATTTTTTATTAAAAAGTAGGAAAGTGAGTTTAAAGATAATAAATTTAATTGATTTGATAAATATTACTCTATCAGTTTGGTAGATTAACAAAATACCGTAATTTTGTTAAAAAATCTTTTAAACAAATTTCTCAAAAAAAATGAAATTC
Organism: Cytophagaceae bacterium; assembly: GCA_031383555.1. Lineage (GTDB taxonomy): Bacteria > Bacteroidota > Bacteroidia > Cytophagales > Spirosomataceae > JANMZR01. The sequence goes on from JANMZR010000285.1 coordinate 5,474, forward strand.
GAAACACTCCAATTGCATGCAGGCCAAGAGCCTGATTCAGCTACTAATTCTCGGGCTGTGCCTATTTACCAAACCACCTCTTATGTATTCAACAGTACAGAACATGGTGCTAACTTGTTCGCTCTCAAAGAGTTTGGTAATATTTATACTCGAATAATGAACCCTACTTCAGATGTTTTTGAGAAACGATTAGCGGCTTTGGAAGGTGGAGTTGCAGCTCTAGCGGTTGGCTCAGGTCATGCTGCGCAGTTTATTGCCATCAATAATATTACCACCGTTGGCGACAATTTTATTACTACTTCATTTTTATATGGTGGCTCCTACAATCAATTTAAAAATTCGTTTAAAAACATCGGAGTGGAGGCTCGCTTTGCTGATGGAGATGATGTGTCAAGTTTTGAAAAATTGATTGATGTAAAAACAAAAGCTATTTATTTGGAAACAATAGGGAATCCAGGGTTTTCAGTTCCAGATTTTGAAAAATTTGTTGTTTTGGCAAAAAAATATGACTTACCTATAATAGTCGATAATACTTTTGGGGCTGGAGGTGCTATTTGTCAACCCTTAAAACATGGTGCTCATATTTTGGTTGAATCTGCAACCAAATGGATTGGTGGCCACGGCACTTCAATGGGAGGAGTTATAGTTGATGGAGGTACTTTTGACTGGGGAAATGGAAAATATCCACAGTTTACCGATCCTTCTCCAAGTTACCATGGCTTAGTTATGAATTCTGTTTTTGGCATTGGCGGGCCTTTTGGTAATATTCAGTTTATTATTCGGGCTAGGGTAGAGGGTTTACGTGACTGGGGTCCTTCACAAAGTCCTTTCAATTCATTTATGCTTTTACAAGGTTTAGAAACGCTAACTTTAAGAGTGGAAAGAATCAATGAAAATGCAATGAATTTGGCACAATGGCTTGAAAATCAGCCACAAGTGGAGTCAGTGAATTATTTAGGTTTGGAAAAAAATAAATACCATGGGCTTGCCAAAAAATATTTAGAAAGAGGTTTTGGAGGTGTGCTTTCGTTCAAGTTAAAAGGCGATAAAGCTGCATCAGAGAAGTTTGTAAATAGCTTGAAATTAATAAGTCATTTGGCGAATGTGGGTGATTGCAAAACGTTAATAATTCATCCAGCTTCAACTACACATTCTCAACTGTCTGAAGCTGAGCAGCTTAATGCTGGCGTAGAGCCCAATTCACTAAGGATTTCGGTAGGTATTGAGCATATTGATGACATAAAAGAGGATATTTTGCAAGCTTTTTGAATTTCAGGTATGAGGTATGAGGTAAGAGGTATGAGGTATGAGGTTTGAGGTAGGATGGGAATCTAATATGAGGAATGGGACTTTAGGTTTGAGGTATGAGTAGGATGTGAGGCAAGTATGACGAATGTGATATAACTTATAGATCATTAGGTTTAAGTATGAGGTATAATATGAATTATGCCTCATACTTGATATTGGACACCTGATTGCTGATACCTGAAACCTGATACCTAATACCTCATACCTAATTTTTTTATGCCCATCCAATATACCCAACAGGTGTGACACCATTTAATCTTAAATAGCAAATTACTTGCCCACGATGGTGAATAATGTGATTTTCCATAGCATAAAGTATTTTCCATATAGGCATATCATCGCCAACAAATGAATCCTTTTTTATCAAAGTTTCATTTGAGCTTTCCTTAGAAATTATTCCTACCCAGTTATAAAATTCTTTTATTTCAGTTTCTAATTCACTTTTCGATAATTTTTCCCAATATTCCTTTTTTTTCAAATCATTAGGGTTTTTCAAATTCATTCTGCCAGATAACTGGCTGGCGGTGAAGGTAATACAATGAACAAACTGAGTTCTGAAGCTCATTGATTCTGGCGTATACTTCCAGTCTAATTTATCTTCAGGCATCTGATTATATAAGGCTAAAGTGTATTTTTCGGAATTTTTCCACGACGCCAAAAGATCAGTTTTTGCATCAATCATTACTTGATTTTCATTAGCTTTTGAAAATATTGGAATAGAAATTAAACTTCCCAAAAATGATTTTAATGCTGTTTTTCTAGAAATTATCATAATCAAAGTTTTTTAATTAGTTATGGGGCCCAATTTACAATAAAAAAACTCCTTAGATAAATTTCTTTGGAGTTTTTTTATTAAAATATTAAACAAGAAATTAAAATTTATTTCTGTTGTGATTTCAAAAATACATTTAGCATGTCCATTAATCCAGCGCCTTGAGGTTGCTGCTGTTGCTGCTGACCTTGTTGACCACCCAAAAGGCCACCAACTACATCCATTAAGCCTCCACCGCCTTGAGCTTGTTGTTGGCTACCTCCTAATACAGAACCCAATACATCCATAACGCCACCACCACCTTGTTGCTGTTGCTGGCCACCCATTACGGCTCCCATTATTGAACTTAGGTCAAATGAACTATCATTTGGGTCATTTGTTTTGTTTATTAACGAACCAATAACTGATGGCAAAACTGAAGAAACTATGCTGCCTGCTGCTGTTTTGTCAAGGCCAAATTTTCCCATAATAGCACTTATTGCGGTATTAGCCATGCCTGAAACTATAGGATTTGAACTTATATTACCAGTCGACTTACCTGAAAGCAATCCCCAAAGACCACTTGAATTGCCAGCCTGTCCTTGATTGGCCAAACCACCAACTACAGAACTTAAAATAGTTTGCATTGCAGACTCATTGTGCTCATTTGGAATGGCCGGATTATTTACGATTGCCTCCTGAGAATTGGTCTGAATGAGGCCCATTAATTGTTCTAACATTTTTTATTTTTTTAAATTGTATAATAGGCGAAATTACAAATAATTTCAGAAAATGAATATTATTATGAATTTTTAAATTTCGAAGCAATACACATTATTTCAATTTTCAAAAATTTGGCTATTAATGCTTAATCAATTTGCGATAAACTGTTTCTTTTTCTGATTGAATCTGAATTATTGAAAGACCTTTTGGTAAATTATTAATTGCGTATTTAATTGTTTCTTCACCTTCATTTAAACTAATTAAGTCAAACTGCAAAGTACGACCAGTTAAATCAAGTGCCGTTATTTGATAGCTATCCTTACGCTTTGAATTGAAATCGATAAAAGCAAATTCCGAGCTTGGATTTGGATAAAACTGGCTAATAGCTAAACTTTTTGCCTCTTTTTGTAAAAATATTATTTTTGAATAGCTAAATGATCCGTCAATATCAACCATTTTAAGTCTATAATAATTTTCATTTTTTGGTAAAATATCAAGGTATTTATATTCTGATTTTTCAGTTAAGTTATTATTTCCGTTGATTTTTGTTATGAATGAAAATGAATTTAGCGATTCACTTTTTTCTAATTCAAAATGACTAAAGTTAGCCTCTGAGCTAGTATTCCAAGTTATCAAATTTCCTTTCTCGGTTGATTTACCCACAAATTCAAGCAATCGAGCCGGCAAAGGTGCATTTTGTGCCGAGGCAAAACCAACGCCTGCTGGAGCTGCTACTTTCGCAGAACCATAAATAGTTGCATTACCAGAAACTGTATTTTTTGTTTTTCCGTTTGCATTCCCATCGCCAATGGTTCCAGCAACACCTTCAGCACTAGCCTTCATTGAAAAGCCGCCAACATTAGGGTAAGAAGCTACATTTGAGCCAGCTGGTGAGGTGCCAATTACCAATGTGTAAGTGTCAGATGCAACAGCTGGAAAAGTATAAGCGCCTGTACCTGAGGTTACTGGTGCAACTAAATCGGGAACTGAAGTTTCATTTGTGCTTTTGAATAGTGAAATATAAGCACCAGAAACTGAAAGTGGCGCACCATCAATTGTACCTCCATCAATATCTTCTGTAACTATACCAGCAATCACATTTTGTGAACAATCAGGTGCTGAAAATTCATAAACTGATACTGTTTTACTATTTTCTGCAGAAGAAATAACTAAGGCCTTACCTGTTGGGCTATCAGTTGCTGATACAAAAATTAAACCCTCAACACCTAAATCTGCTAGCGTATTTATATATTGCTTAAAAACTGGGGCCATTGGATTGCTAATATCATAAACAAAAATATCGCCAGTACGCTCGCTACCCACAAATGCATATAAAATTCCATTGACCATACCAGTTGTAACTGCTTCTGGTTCAGGGCCTTTGTTGTCACTACGACCATCAAAAGATGCAGCTGTTCCATCAGAATTAAATGAAGCAGCAGATAAAGAAGAAGTTATTTGCTCCAATTGGTCTCCACTATCAAAAACTTTTCCTAGCGAACTATTCCAAATTGTAAAAGAACGTGCACCTAATGCATGTATTTCATCAAAATCACCATCGCCATCAGTATCACCAGTTGCATTTGTTAATTGAAGACGGCCAAGGTTTGCATTTTGTTTTAAAGTTGCCCCATTTGGAAAAATTGTTGGATCTAAAACATATGCAGCGTTTCCAACCCTCACTTCTTCATTGAAACCAGTATAAGCTCTAGAATCTCCCTCATTAGCTGTAATATAATAAGTATTGCCAGCCACTATGAAACTTGCAATCGCATCTGGTTGGTACATGCCTTTTATTGGCCAATTTTGGATATTTATTATTTTACCAGCATTTGGTCCATCTTGGTCGCTAGCATCTAATCCGTTTCCAGGCAAATTATGATCTTTTAGACCAAGAGGTAAAATCTGAGTAATTGTTGAAGTAGCCATATCCAATTCCGCAACAGCATTGGCTTCTTGTAATGTAATTATTGCTTTTGTGCCATCAGCATTAAATGTAATGTACTCAGGCTCAAGGTCTTCGGCAACAGTGGCAAAAGCTCCATTCACGTTCGCTATATCGGCGCTTGGGCTATAAATACGTACACCTGCTGCTTTTAAAGTTGCTATTTGTGCATTGAAACTTGTAAAGCCAGCTGTTACAACGGTAGGAGCCACGAAACCACCTGAAACATCAATGATTGAAACTGAACCTTCTGGGTCAAATGAAGCTGCTTGATTATAACTATTTGGCTCACCTTCATTGGCAGTTAATACTTTAGTTCCATCAGGGTTAAAAGTAACCATATCTGGTAAATAGCCAACAGTTACTTGGCTTATAAAACTAGCGTCATTGGCATTATAAAATGCTACTACACCAGGCAATTGCGCCAAGGTTGTAGTATTTTGAATGGCATAACTTACCGCAACTATCCCATTTCTAATCGCAACACTATTGGGTAAAATATTATTGCCAGAGGAAGTAAATCCAAAAGGAACATTGGTTGAAGCTGAAATAGCACCATTTACATCCAAAGTATAATATTCAAATGCAGGGCCAGCTACAGTAAATATTCTATCATTTATAGGATCAAAAGCTGATATTTCGGCACCATTTGAACTTGTAACAGTTGATTTTAGTGTCAAAAGTTGATCACAATCATTGTCTGCGATGGCAATATTTTGGACTAAAGTTGTTCCTAAAACGATACCAGATGATGGATTGCTAATAGTTAAAGTAGCCGTTTCTGACCCTTCTGCTAAAATATCATCAACTGCTGTAAAAGTTACGCTTCCTATAGTTTGTCCGTTTAATATGGTAATTGTTGTACCAGATAAGGTATAATCACCAGCTGTAACTGTGCCTGTTGGGGTTAATGTAATTGTTTGATCACCAACAACTGCTGTGGATGCTGTGGCTGTTACAGTTATTGGGGATGGAGCTACCTCTGTAGCGGCTGAAGAGGAAACTGAAAGGTCTACGGTTGTAATTGGGGTTGTAATTCGAACAATTGGAGCAAATGAAAGACCCTTAAGTGCAGTATTACCATGTGAATATAGTTTTGGGTTTGCGCCAGAAAAATCACCAAAGAGGCCTTTGGTATCAATATTTGATCCAGGAATTAACTTAGAAACTGGTGACCAAACTGATGACGAAAGAGTCCATTTTTGAATACCGCCCGCTGCATATCCATAACTTACCAATGAACCCAAAATTAATAAAGCAAAAATTCTTGATATAACGTAATTTTTTTTCATAAATGTGTTATCATTAAAAGTTAAGAATGTGAAAGGATTTGTTAAAATCGAACACAAAAATATCTCAATAATATCACGCAAAAACGAACTTAACTAATTGATAATTATTTTTTAAAGATTTGTTAATATTGAAGTGAATTTCAAAAGAAATGTTGGTAATTTGATGATGCTAACAGTCTTCTTATTGTTTTCAAGATAAAGCAAACTAAAGTGCTTGGAGGGTAAGTGTCTGTTGAGCATGTAAGGTTGAATTTGGAGAACGTCGAGCATGGTTTTCTTCATGATAGGCGCTGAAAATCAGTATTTTAGTGGTTAGTTCATCAATTTTATAAAGTTGGTTGTTTATGTTTATTGTTCTTTTCGAATCGTCTATTTCATATGAATAGGTTGCCTCAATATCACTTTCGTAGCATGCGATATTTGGAGTGTAAAGAGCTTGTTTATTTAATTTAATAAAAGTATAAACATCGTCTTTTGCACATTCAGATAGTATCGACTTTCCATTACTTGTGATATTGATTAAAAGCCATTTTTTTTGTGAACCGTTCGTTATTCCTTCAGTAATATCTAATGGGTTAACTGCTTGTTTTTTTGAACAATTAATTAAAATTAAAGCGAGCAATATTGTTAGATATTTCATAAGATTTACTTTTCAAATTAATAAAGTATAAAGAAAGCTTTTATTGTTTTTTTTATTCAATAAAAATTTCAAATCAATAGAAAAAGCCTCTTAAAAACATATTTAAGAGGCTTTTTAAAATCGCAATAAAATAAATTACTTCACTTTATCAAATATAGCTTTGAAAGCATCAGGGTGATTCATAGCTAAATCAGCCAATACTTTTCTGTTTAATTCTATTCCTGATTTCGACATTTTACCCATAAAAGCTGAGTACGAAAGGCCTTGAAGACGAGCTGCTGCGTTAATACGCATAATCCATAATGAACGGAAATCTCTCTTTTTAACTTTACGATCACGGTATGCATATTGCAAACCTTTTTCGATTTTATTTTTGGCTACAGTCCAAACATTTTTACCTCTTCCGTAAAAGCCTTTGGCTAATTTGAGTATTTTTTTACGTCTTGCTCTTGACGCTACATGGTTGACACTACGTGGCATAATTTTGTTGTTTTTTGGCTTGGGTGGGCTTCTGGCCTCTTTTTACCCTGTACCTGGTGAAACAATAACGTTAATTTTTTCTGGAGATTTTCTCCAAAAGGTACTACAATGCTAAAAGCGCATGTATTCTATTTGAATCTGCTGAACTTACTAAAGTTGCATGAACCAAATTGCGTTTTTGTTTTGTAGTTTTTTTAGTAAGGATATGGCTATGGAAAGCGTGCTTACGCTTGATTTTACCAGTTCCTGTAACTTTGAAGCGTTTTTTGGCTCCAGAGTTGGTTTTCATTTTTGGCATTTTGTTTTAAATTTTATGCTGTTAAATTGTGCTATTCTGAAAATAGAATGCGAAATTACGAATTTTCATTGAAAAAAGCCAATCAGATTTCAAATTTTATTGAAATCTGATTGGCTTCAACCAATTAATTTTAAAAAGTATTATTTTTTGCCTGCTACAGGCTTGGGAGATAGCATCAAAAACATTCTTTTTCCTTCTAGTTTTGGAGCTAAGTCAACTTTGCCATATTCTTCAAGAGATTGGGCAAAGCGTATCAAAAGCTTTTCGCCACGGTCTTTAAATACAATTGCTCGGCCAACAAAGTGTACGTAAGCTTTTATTTTGGCGCCTTCTTTTAGAAATGAAATGGCATGCTTTAGTTTGAAGTCAAAATCATGGTCGTCGGTATTAGGGCCGAAACGAATTTCCTTCATTACAATTTTTTGTTGCTTTGCTTTAAGCTCTTTTTGTTTCTTTTTCTGATCGTACTTGAACTTTGAATAGTCAACCACTCGGCACACTGGAGGTACTGCATTAGGTGAAATTTCAACCAGATCAAGGCTTTGAGCTACTGCCATTTCGATGGCTTTTGCTAGGTCAAAAACGCCTTGCTCAACGTTATCACCTACTAATCGAACTTGGGTAGCACGAATTAGATTATTAATTTTGTAAGGTTCTTCTTTTCTTGGTTTGTAAGTGTTGTTAGGGCGTATTGCCATATTTGGATTTTAGATTTTGTTAAAAAGTGATGAATTATGAGTGATAAGAGATAAGATTTTGCAAAGGGTTAAAAATCAGTAGGCTACAAATCTAAATTCATAAATCAATTAAAATATTTTACTTCGGTAAAATTATAATAAAAAATGTTTTTTTCTGCTATTGCTTTATAATATTTTTATCAATTTGATGTTTTTGTTATTTTTTTTATATGTTACATCGGAAAGGCATTTAATATTTATGTTTAATTATTTGTATTTAAGCTTTTGCCCATTTCTTCTTTAGCGAGACTTAAAAAATCTAGGATTGGCATCGACCCAAGATCTCCCTCACCTTTTTTACGAATAGAAATGGTTTTGTCATCTTGCTCTTTTTCGCCTACAATTATCATGAAAGGCACTTTGCCTACTTCAGCATCACGAATTTTACGGCCAATCTTTTCGTCACGATGATCCACATAGCCTCTCAAATCATTTTCCTGAAGTGTTAGGAGTACTTCATTGGCATAATCTTCATATTTCTCGGAAATTGGCAAAATAGCAAACTGCTCGGGCGAAAGCCAAAGTGGGAAATTACCTGCCGTACTTTCAATCAATATAGCAATGAAACGCTCCATTGAGCCGAAAGGCGCTCTGTGAATCATCACGGGCCTATGTTTCTGGTTATCAGCACCAGTATATTCTAATTCAAACCTTTGAGGCAATTGATAGTCAACCTGAATTGTGCCTAGCTGCCATTTTCGTCCTAAAGCATCTTTTACCATAAAATCGAGTTTTGGACCATAAAAAGCGGCTTCTCCTAGCTCCACAACTGTTGGTAATCCTTTTTCAGCAGCTGATTTTATTATTGCAGACTCCGCCTTTTCCCAATCCTCATCATTTCCAATGTATTTTGTTTTATTTTCAGGGTCTCTCAATGAAACTTGCGCCGAATAATCGCTGAAACCGAGTGCCTTAAATACATAAAGTACAAGGTCAATTACTTTCATAAATTCTTCCTCAACCTGATCGGGTCTGCAAAAAATATGGGCATCGTCCTGCGTGAAGCCACGTACACGAGTAAGCCCATGAAGCTCTCCCGATTGCTCATAACGATAAACAGTACCAAATTCAGCCAATCGTAAAGGCAGATCACGGTAGGAGCGAGGCTTGGTCTTATATATTTCACAGTGGTGTGGGCAGTTCATTGGTTTCAATAAAAACTCCTCATTCAAATCGGGAGTTTTTATTGGTTGAAAAGAATCTTTCCCGTATTTTTCGTAATGGCCTGAAGTTATATACAATTGTTTTGACCCAATATGCGGAGTAACCACAGGGGAATAGCCAGCACGAACCTGCGCTTTTCTTAGGAAATTTTCAAGTCGTTCTCGTAATACTGTTCCTTTTGGTAGCCAAAGGGGTAGGCCAGCGCCTACTTTTTCAGAAAATGCAAAAAGCTCCAATTCTTTGCCTAATTTGCGATGGTCACGTTTTTTGGCTTCTTCAAGTAAGGTCAAATATTCTTCAAGCTCCTTTTGTTTTGGAAAAGTAATGGCATAAACACGAGTCATTTGTTTTCGAGTTTCATCACCACGCCAAAAAGCACCTGCAACACTCATTAGTTTTACAGCTTTTATAAAACCAGTATTAGGAATATGTGGGCCACGACATAAATCAGTAAAATTACCTTGATTATAAAAGGTAATTTGTCCGTCAGATAGGCCCTCAAGCAATTCTAATTTATATTCGTCACCTTTTTTTGTGAAATATTCTATCGCATCAGATTTTGAAACTGCGGTACGGATATAATCACTTTTTTGACGAGCCAATTCTAATATTTTATCTTCAATTTTTTTGAAATCGTCTTGTCCAAAGGGTTTATCACCTAAGTCGATGTCATAATAAAAACCGTTTTCGATGGCTGGGCCAATACCGAATTTTGTACCTGGCATTAATGCTTCAATTGCCTCTGCCATTAAATGTGCAGACGAATGCCAAAAGGTTGATTTGCCCTCAAGGTCATTCCAGGTAAGTAATTGAACGCTTGAATCACCAGTTAGTGGTCTATTAGCATCCCAAATTTCACCATTTACTTTTGCAGCGATTACATTTCTGGCAAGGCCTTCGCTAATACTTAAGGCTAAATCATTACTTGAACTGCCTACTGGAATTTCTTTTATCGCTCCATCAGGTAATGTTACTTTTATTTGATTGCTCATTTAATTATTGGTATTGGAAATTTATTAGAATTTTGAAGCCTATTTGTACTTGAATCTCGCTTTTGAATTAACACTTTCTTGGGCTGAATTTCAGTTAGTCTTATCCGTGTTGTATCAACTTTGACTTTAGTATTTGAGTATTTTTCTTGTATTAATGTCTCTGGAGTTTCAGTATAATATATTTGAGGTACTTCAAGCCTTTTTATACCTTCTATTGCCTTAAAATCTCTATTATTTATAGCAAAAGCAATTGTATAATAATCAAGCGCTTTCTGTTTATCTCCAATATTTTCATAACACATGCCTATGCTTGTATTGATGAAAGGCGTTTTTGGAGCATATTTATAGGTGTTTTCGAAAAATTTTAGTGCCTCCATATAATAACCGTTTTTTAAACACATATAACCCGCATCGTAACTGGCTTGATACAAATTTGGTTTGATTGTCAATGCTTTGTTGTAGAAAATCATTGCGCAATCTATATTGTTTCTCCTTTGGTAAATTTTAGCCAAAATTGTGCAATTTTCGGCATCGTTGGGGTATTGTTTTGCTAGTTCAAAAGTTATTTGTTTGGCCAAATCTGTATTGCCTTGGCTAGCATATATCTCTGATAATCTTTTGTATGTATTTATAAACTTTGGCTTGTATAATTTTGCCAAATTTAAGTTATTTATGGCTAACGTGGTATCGCCAAGTTTGGTATGAAGTATAGCTGAGTAATAATGCACTTCCCCATTATTTGGGGCTATTTCTAAAGCATATTTTAAGTACTTTTTCGCTTGAGGAATTAAGTTGTTTTTTAAAGATAAATCGCCCAAAAGGGTATAAATTTCAGGTGTTTTTAGTCCTAGTATTTCGGCCAATTTTGCTTCCTCATAAGCTAATTTATAATTTCCTTGCTCTCTCAGTATTTCACTTTTTAAAACTCTATACTTTCCTTCATTTCCAAATAGTGATAAGGCATCATTTATATCTTCACTGGATTTTTTTAGTTCATTTAATTCAAAATAAATTACAGCTCTTTTGTAATACAATTCATGATTACTTGAGTTTTTATTGATTTCTTCACTGAGCAAAGTAATAGCCACTTTACGTTTTGTTAAGGCTATTTCGTCAGGTAATGGAGGAATAAAATTGCCATCGTAATTATTGTTTTTTTTACAAGATATTGCAAAACAACAGCAGATTACTAAAAAAATTAAGAATTTTTGACATTTCATTGTACAAATTTACAAAAAAAATGGCGTTTCTTAATTTTGAAAAACTGAAACTTTTTAATCCTATTTTTTTTAATAAATACCTATAAGATAATTTGGGTTTAGGAATGAAACCGACAATAAACACCTAATGGTAATTTTTTTTCAAAATTGTCTTCGATATAAAGTTCACCAATTTCCAAATTGCTTACTTTGCCAAATATAGTCTTTATTAGATTTTCAACTATTAACGCTGAAAAACCTAAAGAATATAGGTTTAGTATAAAGTAGTGGTTTTCGGTGTCTAACAATAGCTTACATTGTTTTAAAATGTCATTAAGCTGCTCTTCTAAAATCCATTTCTCCCCATCTGGTCCTCTTCCATAGGCTGGTGGATCTAATATTATACCATTATATTTTTTTTCACGTCTGACTTCACGTTGCACATATTTCATTGCATCATCAAAAACCCAACGGATATTGGCAAGTTTACTAGCTTCCATATTGTCTTTTGCCCATGATATAACTTGCTTTACCGAGTCGATATGACTAACATCTGCATTTTTGGCTTTGGCGGCCAATGAAGCTCCTCCTGTGTAGGCAAAAAGGTTAAGTACTTTAAAATCGGGTTTTGAAAGCTTAGCAATATAGTCCCAATTGGCAGCTTGCTCTGGAAATATGCCTACATGCTTGAATGATGACATGGATATTTTGAAGCTAAGATCTTGACCATCAAGTAAATACTTTATGTACCATCGGTCAGGTATATTTTTTAAAAGAACCCATTCACCCTTTTCTTGACTCCCCTTGTCTTTTTTG
>JANMZR010000309.1:0-5476 GCA_031383555.1 Cytophagaceae bacterium
TTTACTTCTTTACTAATTTCAGCCCCATCCATTTTTGGCATAATGAAATCACTCTAAATAACGTCAGGCATATGTTCGATGGCCAAATTGAGCCCAATATGACCATTACAGGCTTGAAGTATTTTGTATTTATTTTCAAAAATATCAACCAAATATTCTCTCAACTCATCATTGTCTTCCACTATAAGTAATAATGGAGCATCGTTTTTTAAGTCTATCTGGATGGTTTCATTTTTTGCTTGTTGTAAATAGTTTACGTTTGGTTCAAAATTAAAATCAAAAGTTTCTTTTATTTGAGTTACGTCAAATTTGTTACTATTTATGGGTATTTCAACAGTAAAATGACTTCCTTTATTTAGAGCGCTTTCAACATAAATTGTACCTAAGTGTAACTCGACCAACTCTTTTGTAAGGGCGAGACCAATACCAGTACCTGTGCTTTTTCTTTCTTTTTTGCCATCAGCCTGAAAAAATCGCTCAAAAATATGTTTGTTGGTTTCAAGGTCCATACCAATACCATTATCAATTACTTCAATTTTCAAGTAATTATTTTTTATCTCAATTTTTATATCAATTTCTCCATATTTTGGAGTGAATTTGAATGCATTTGACAGCAAGTTATAGGTTACTTTTTCAATTATATCTTTATCGAAATAGCAATATCTAACCGAATTGAATATGTCTATTCTATAATCAATATTGTTTTTTTCGGCGAGGGTTTTAAATGATAATGCAATAGAATTTATGAATTCAACAATATCATTTTTTGAAACTTCCAGGTTCATATTGCCAGATTCTAACTTCGAAATATCTAATATCTGGTTAATGAGCCTCAACAGTCTTTGTGCATTTTTTAGTATTAAGTTGTGCTGGTTTGTAAGTTCCAAATTATTATCGAACTTAAACAATAATTGCTGTATTGGGCTGATTATTAGTGTTAAAGGTGTACGAAATTCATGAGATATATTTGTGAAAAAATTACTTTTGGCTATATCTAACTCTCGATTTTTTTGCGCCTCTATTTTTTGAATTCTGATATCAGCCTGGAGTTGTTGTCTAATTTTAAATGTTTTGAACCAATAAAAAAAACTAAATCCCAAAACTAATATATATGTTAAATAGGCCCAAATAGTACGATACCAAGGTGGTAAAATAGTTATTTTTAAGCTTGAAATATTTTCTGACCAATTACCCTCATTATTACTTGCTTTAACTTTTAGGAAATAGGTTCCTTCATGCATATTGGTATAGCTGGCATTTCTTTGCGTACCAACATAATTCCAATCTTTATCGAAACCTTCAAGCAGATAGGCATATTGATAGTTTTTTAATTGCTGAAAATCAAGTGCCAAGAAATCAATTGTGAAAACTGATTGGCTATTGTTTAAAATAATCTCATCGCACTGACTTAAATCAGTGTCTAATGGTCCAGTTTTATCACCGATTTCTACAGTTTTATTAAAGAGTTTTAGTTCTGTGAAATAGATTTTTGGTGAATTGGTTGGTTTGTTTAAGAGTTCGTCTGGGTTGAAATACGTAAGACCGTTACTTCCACCAAAAAATAATTCACCTTCAAAATTTTTGGCACCAACTGCTCGGCCAAATTCTTTTCCCTGCAACCCATCTAATTCATTATAGGATTTGAAGGTGTTGTTTGTATAGTTAAAGTTGCAAATACCTTGGTTTGTAGATAGCCAAAGGTTTCCTCTGTAATCTTCTATTATCGACTTAATTGTATTATTGGGTAGGCCATCTTTTTCTGATATAGTTTTGAAGGTTTCGTTAGCTTCATTGTACAAATTAATGCCACCGCCATTGGTTCCTACCCATATATTATTTTTTTTGTCTTGATATATTGACAAAATATTTTCAGCACTAAGGTTTTTAGTACTACTTTGATTTGAAAAGTTTTTTGAGGTAAAATTATTTAAATTTAATAGAAAAAGTCCATTGGTGGAGGTCCCAATCCATAGCCTATTTCTATTGTCATGTACTATGGATGTTATATTAATATTTATATTTAAGTTTGGAAATTTTTCTTTTAATGAAATTGATGTGCCACTTTGTTTGTCAAACAAATGCACTCCACTATTGTTGGTACCCACCCACATTTTTCCTGATTTTTCATTAGCAAAAGCGGTTATGCTAGCATTAATCTTCAATCCGTTTAATTTGTATTGCTTGAAATTGTCTATTTTTTCTGAGTAAATATTTAATTTTTGTTGATAAGCGCTAATAAATAAATCACCTTCTAAATCATATTTCATTGCATTGATGTCATTACCACTCATTTGTGTTTGATTAAAATGACGCCAAGTTTGCTTTATGCGGTTATATTCAGATAGCCCAATATTTGTGCCTAACCAAATTGTACTATTAGTTACGGCAACACTTGTTATTTTCCGTTCCAATGGGCCGTTTGTAACTCCCGCTTCATGCCTTAGTAATGAAAATATGGGTTGTTTTTTGTAATTCACGTTTATTCCGCCCTCCCAGGTACCAAGCCATAGGTTTTGGTTTTTGTCGATCATTGCCGACATCAATGCATGTGTGCTTAATGCAAATCGTCTATTAGAATTAGCTTTTTGGTGTTCAATAGTATTGATATTTTCATCTTTTAAGAGTAAAAGGCCATCGTTGGTGGTTATAAAAATAGTATTTTCATTATTACAAACAATTCCTTTCATATTATTAATACCATCAACAATATTAGCTTTATAAAAAATATTCGATATTTCCCCTGTTTTTTCGTTTAGTTTAAACAATCCATTTGATGTGGTGGTAATATAAATGGCCCCTGTTGCACTTTCTGTTATGCCACTAATAAATGAAAAAGCAACTTTATTTACATTTTTTAAGGATAATAGTTTTATCTTTTTTGCATTTTCAACTTTCAATATTTCTTCCGAATAAGTTCCGTACCAAATATTTCCATTTTTGTCTAAAAAAGCTGAGGAGATTTTATCACTAGATTTTGACTCTATTTTTTCGATTCTTTTTTTACTATGGTCTTGTTTATAAAGTCCCTTCGAACCAACTGAAAACCAAATATCATTTTGCTTATCCTTAATAATGGTATTTATACTTAAGTTTTTAGATTGAATATTCTTTTGGTTATTTATCGAATTATCAAACTTTAAGGTGTTTTTGTTTAAAATAGATAGCCCCCTAGTACGAGTTCCAACCCAAATATTGCCTTCAGCGTCTTCATTTATCGACATTATATCATTGCTAGCCAGGGAACTATTATCACCAAGAATGTGCTTGAATATCTTAAAGCCATAGCCATCATATCTATTAAGCCCCTCAGCAGTACCGAACCAAATAAATCCACGTGAGTCTTGAAATGAACAAAAAACTGTGCTTTGAGATAGGCCTAAAAATGTGCCGATCCGATAAAATGGAATATTGGTTTGACTATGGCTATAAAAGGGAGCTAACCAACATAATGTAAATAAGACAATGAATTTCCACAATGTATTAAATTTTGATCGCCTCATATTTTTGTAGAAAACTTTAAAACAAATATATAAAAAAATCCCTGCCATTGGTAGGGATCTTTTTGAATAAATGATGAATCAATTATTTCACAAAACCAAATTAGGGAATTGGGAATATTTTTTTGTCTTTTTAAGCATGCAATAAGTATTCTTGTATAGACAGGATAAATGTAATGATAATATTTGTGAAAAGCGCTCTTTATAAACCAAAAATTTATATTGAAAGGTAAATTTTTTAGTTTCTGTAAAATTTGTCCTGTTTTTTGAAAGATTAGTCCTTATTTATATGGTGTATATACAGGTAAATTTGTATAAATATAAGTAATAGAAATATATCAAAATGGGATTTCCTGAAAAGTGAAATTAATTTACCCATTCAAGTATCATTTGCCATTTAAATAAATTTAATTTAAACAAAAGAAGAAATGTTTTCAACGTTAGATTTTTCAAAAATTGAGTCAAATTCAAAGGTTCCCAAATACCAGCAATTGGTAAACTCTCTTATTTCGGATATTGATATGGGCAACCTTAAGCCAGGCCAGAGGCTACCTTCCATCAACGAAACTAGTGAGGAATGTTTGCTTTCAAGGGATACTGTGGAAAGGGCGTATACAGAGCTACACAGAATTGGCGTGATAACTTCGGTATTTCGTAAAGGTTATTACATTTCAGAGCGAGACCCAAGCAAGTCGAAAACTAAAGTATTCTTTTTGGTTGGAGAAGTAACAGACAGTGCCAAAACTTTTTACAATTCATTTGTAAATAATACAGGAAAAAATGTGGTGTCTGACCTTTGTACATATAACTATAAGGCTGAAAACTTTAAAAATGCTATAAATGCTAATTTGGGCAACTACCATTATTACGTAATTATGCCGCATCAGATTGAGGAAACGGAGGAAACAATAAAACAATTGAAAAAAATATCAGGAGAAAAGCTTTTGCTTATCGATAAACAATACGAAAGTTTAAGTAATAGTTATTCATCAATAAGCTATAATCCGGAGGAGGAAATGGTGCGAGTTATGGGCAATTGTATTGATAATTTTCAAAAGTATAAATCAATTGATTTGGTGCTTTCAAGTCGTGAGTATTTTCATAGTGAAATGATTACAGGTTTCAGGAATTTTTGTGAGAAAAATGATTTTGATTATCAAATACTAGATGATATGCAGGATGAAAACCTGGAATCGGGTCATGCCTACTTATGTATGGATGATATTGATTTGGTGGACATTATTAAGAAAGTTAAAGTTGAAAAGGCTGATTTGGGGCAAGAAATTGGTTTGGTATCATTTAATGATACTTGTTACAACGAAGTTATGGCAAATGGTATTACCGTAATGACTTGTAACCCTTTTAAAATTGGCAAAATGGCAGCAGATAATGTGGTTTATAACAAAAGAGGTCATTTTTATATGCCTATGGAGCTTATTTTAAGGGATTCTCTTTAATATCGAATTTCAGGAATTTAAAGTTAATGATTAAAAAGTTGAGGATAGTTAGAAGTGTAATTCATTTTGTGAATTACACTTTTTTTTTATTCAATACTTTAATTATTGTCATTTTGTGAATTACACTTTTTTTATTTTTAATACTTTAATTATTGTCATTTTGTGAATTACACTTTTTTTATTTTCGATACTTCAATTATTGTCATTTTGTTTATTACACTTTTTTTTATTCTTTATGTCTAGCTGAAAGAAGGTTCTTTTTATTATTATTATTATGAAAGTATTTTCACACTAAAGCCTGTGCAGCCTTTATTTTCAATATCGAAAATAAAATTAAAATAATTGCCTGTTTAATTCCAAATAAAAGAAGACTAAGTGTAGCTCGAAACAAGTATAATACAACAATTTGCAAGTATCTAAAAAACCAGCCCAAAATAGCGACAAAAAAATAGGCTAAAAAGTTTGTAAATATCCTGATTATCAGTAAGTTTGTTTAGGAAAACAGGTAGTTATTTGTTTCCC
>JANMZR010000318.1:0-6825 GCA_031383555.1 Cytophagaceae bacterium
TTACACCTACTCAGATAAAAAGATGGGAGTCAGCCAAAAAGGCAACAGAACCAGTACTTATTGTAACCCAAGCTGAAGCTGAAGCAGCTGAAAAAGGAAAGCCAACTGGCAAAAAAACTTGGATTTATAAGGCTGATAACGTACGAGATTTTGCTTTTGCAAGCTCAAGAAAATATATTTGGGATGCTATGCAAATTGAGATTGAAGGCAAAAAAATATGGGCCATGTCCCTTTTCCCAAAAGAAGGTAACCCTCTTTGGGAAAAATATTCAACTTATACTGTAGCGCATACATTACGCTCCTATTCGAAGAGAACCATTCCTTATGCCTATCCAGTAGCTTATTCAGTACATTCAACTGCTGGTGGAGGTATGGAATATCCAATGATTTCGTTTAATGGTGGTCGCCCAGAAGCAGATGGTACCTATTCGGAAGCTACCAAATGGGGCATGATTGGTGTAATTATTCATGAGGTTGGGCATAACTTTTTCCCAATGATTATTAACTCCGATGAGCGTCAATGGAGTTGGATGGATGAGGGTTTAAATACCTTTTGCCAATATTTATGTGAGCAAGAGTTTGATAGGGCGTTCCCCGCACGCAGGGGTGAGGCACAAGCCATTGTACCCTACATGAAAACAGACCCAACACAACAAGTACCAATTATGACCAATTCGGAATCGGTTTTACAATTTGGTCCAAATGCATACACCAAACCTGCAACAGCTCTTAATATTTTGCGAGAAACGGTGATGGGTCGTGAACTTTTTGATTATGCTTTCAAAGAATATGCTCGAAGGTGGGCTTATAAACAACCCATGCCAGCAGATTTTTTCCGTACCATGGAAGATGCATCGGGTGTAGATTTAGATTGGTTTTGGAAAGGTTGGTTTTTTGGAGTTGAGCCCGTAAACCTAAGCATTGAAAATGTGGAATGGTTTGCTGCGGACAAAAATGACCCAATTGCCAATAAAGCGGAAGAAAGAAAGGCTGCTTTAGCCAAAAAAGAAACCATCAGTAATATTCGTAATCGTACTGATATTGTACAAACTGAGGTGGAAAAAAACCCGAAATTGAGAGATTTTTATAGTACTTATGATGAATTTGCCGTTACCCCTGATGACAAACGTAGTCAAGAATATTTTTTGGCAAGCCGTAGTGATGAAGAAAAGGCACTATTAGACATAAACAAAAACTTTTATGTGTTAAATGTAAAAAATAAAGGTGGTTTACTTAGCCCAATAATCATAAAAATGGTATATGAAGATGGTACAGATGAAGTGGTAAGAATTCCTGCTGAAATCTGGCGCTTCAACGACAAAGAGGTGAAAAAGGTAATTCCAACCGATAAAAAAGTTGTAAAATGGGTGTTAGATCCTTATTTTGAAACAGCTGATATTGATACGGACGATAACGCTTTCCCAAAGGAGCCAGAACAACCAACTCGCTTCCAACTATTTAAACAAGGAGGAACAAAGCCTATGAACCCGATGCAAAAAGCCGCCAGATATAATGGCGGAGTGGTGCCTGGGGCTAAAAATTAATTTTGAAAAAGTAAAAAATACTTTGTTTTAATTCTAGAAAAAACCAAAACAACCAAAAGAGGTGATAAAATGGTATCTCCTCTTTTGGTTTAGAAAAAGCCCATTGCCCAGCATACTGTGGAAAAGAGCAAAATATGTCAGCAATGGTTCATAGGCCATAGTTTATGAAAAGTAAGTGAAATTTATCCGATAAATATAAAAACATGCAAAAAACCATCAACCTATTCTGCATTTTATTGTCCATCTTTTTCTCAAAAAATGCATTTGCACAAGAAGAAAAACCATTCAATGGCAATACTCGTTTTGAGCAGTTAGATAATCTTTTGCCCACCCCAAATACCTATCGAACAGCATCAGGTTCACCCGGAAAAGATTATTTTCAAAACCGAGCCGACTATGATATAAAAGTAGAATTGGACGAACCCAATAATAAGATAATTGGCTCAGAAACAATCACTTACTTCAATAATTCGCCCGATGCCTTACCCTATATTTGGCTACAGCTGGAGCAAAACGCTTTTGGAAAAGGCAATGCCTCCGCTGCAACCGCAATTGGTGGAACAAATGCTATAAACTTAGGGGAAACCTCCAATGTAACTCAGCTTTCAGATGGAAAAGATTATAGCTTAAAAATTACCAATATTAAAGATAAATTGGGTGCTAAATTGAAATACACCATTAACCAAACAATGATGCGGATTGATCTGCCTGCAGCCTTATTGCCAGGCCAATCGGTAGTGTTTTCAATCGATTGGAATTATTTGATAACAGATTATTACGGCCGATCGGGTTATGAATATTTTCCAAATGATGGAAATTATGCTTATAATATTGCCCATTGGTTCCCAAGGCTTTGTGCTTATAATGATGTAAACGGTTGGCAAAACAAACAGTTTTTAGGCCAAGGAGAATTTACGCTTATTTTTGGAAATTATAAAGTAGCGGTTACTGTACCAAACGACCATGTGGTTGGGGCAACTGGTGAGCTTTTGAATCCTACTCAAGTGCTTACCGCTAACCAAATAAAGCGATGGGAATCAGCAAAAAAATCAACTGAGCCAGTGATGATTGTAAACCCTGCCGAAGCTCTAATAGCCGAAAAAGGTAAGCCAACGGGTAAAAAAACTTGGATTTACAAAGCTGAAAATGTGCGTGATTTTGCTTTTGCAAGCTCAAGAAAATACATTTGGGACGCCATGCAAGTGGATGTAGAGGGCAAAAAAGTTTGGGCCATGTCCCTTTATCCGAAAGAAGGCAACCCGCTTTGGGAACAATTTTCAACCTATACGGTGGCTCATACCTTGCGATCCTATTCTAAGCGCTCGGTCGCCTACCCGTATCCTGTAGCCTATTCGGTGCATTCTGTGTCTGGTGGTGGTATGGAATATCCGATGATTTCGTTTAATGGCGGAAGGCCTGAGCCAGATGGCACCTACTCGGAAGAAACCAAATCAGATATGATTTCAGTGATTATTCATGAAGTAGGGCACAACTTTTTTCCTATGATTGTGAATTCCGATGAACGCCAATGGACTTGGATGGACGAAGGCCTAAACAGCTTTTTGGAATACCTTACCTGCTTGGAGTTTGACCGTGCATTTTTGATCAACAGAGGTGGCGAACCGCAAAGCATTGTGCCTTATATGAAAACAGACCCAACTCAACAAGTGCCAATTATGACCAATTCTGAATCGGTATTAAAGTTTACCCCAAATGCTTACGACAAACCAGCTACGGCTTTAAATATTTTGCGTGAAACAATTTTAGGTAGAGAGCTTTTCGATTATGCTTTCAAAGAATATGCACGCCGTTGGGCGTTTAAAACACCTATGCCTGCCGATTTTTTCCGAACCATGGAAGATGCCTCAGGTGTAGATTTGGATTGGTTTTGGAAAGGTTGGTTTTTTGGAGTGGAGCCAGTAAACTTGAGTATTAAAAATGTGGAATGGTTTGCTACCGATAAAAACGACCCAATTGCAAATAAAAATGACGAAAGAAAGGCTGATTTAGCCAAAAAAGAAACCGTCAGCAATATCCGGAATAGAACTGATATTGTACAAACTGAGGTAGAGAAAAATCCTAAATTAAAAGACTTTTACAGCACCTATGATGAGTTTGCTGTTACGCAGGAAGATAAGAGAAGTCAAGAGGCTTTTTTAAATAATAGAACAGAAGAAGAAAAAGCCCTTTTGGACAAAAACAAAAACTTTTATGTACTTAATATAAAAAATAAAGGCGGTTTGATTAGCCCAGTAATCTTAAAAATGATATTTGAAGACGGAACAAATGAAATTGTAAGAATACCCGCTGAGGTTTGGCGATTTAACGATAAGGAAATAAAAAAGGTAATCCCAACCGATAATAAAGTTGTTAAATGGATAATGGATCCCTTTTTCGAAACAGCAGATATCGATACTTCCGATAATGCATTCCCAGCCGAGTCTGAGCAACCAACTCGCTTTCAACTATTTAAATCAGGAGCTAGAAAACCGATGAACCCTATGCAAAGAGCCGCCCGAATGAATGGAGGCGTGGTGCCAGGGGCTAAGAATTAGACCAATTATATTCGGGAAAATCAAGCATATATTTATTTAATAATCAGGTCAATAAGGTTATGAATAACAAAAAAAACCTTAATCCATAGACCAATTGTTTGAGGGAAAAATTAAGCAATTTTTAATAACCCTCAGGTCAATAAGGATATGAAAAACAAAAAACCCCCAAGCCATAGACCTGAGGGTTATTAATAAACAAATAGAACCACCTATTTAAATTGTCTTTGAAACCAAACTTCTTAAAATTAAGACGTTAGTTTTTAAAAAAAGTCACATATATTTCTAAAAGATTTTTATTATTTTAAACATGGTTGTAAAAATATTTAAACCATTAAAGTATTAAACACCCAAATGTAAAGATTGTTTAACAATTTCTTGGCAATTTGTTTAAATTATTAGTTTACTCTAAAACTAACATTAATTTTTCAAATACAAGCAATCTAAAAAGAAAACAATTATGGGCGCTCCTTACATTTTTATAAATTGCATAAAAATACTTAAATATACTTATGGGGGTTCTTATCGTTGAAAGCGGTTCTACAAAAACAGATTGGAGGCTAATATCCCCTGACGGAAGTATTTCTCAATTTAAAACCATTGGCTTTAATCCTTATTATCAAGATTCAAGCACAATTTATAATGAAATCGCAGAAAACATTTTAGGAAAACTTCAGATTGAAATATCAAATGTGTTTTATTATGGTACAGGAATTACCAACTTTGAAAAGTCAGAAATTGTTAAAGTTGCATTTCAAAAAGCCTTTTTTAATGCGGATATTCAAATATTTGACGATATGTTGGCAGCCGCAAGATCACTCTGTTTAGATAAACCAGGGATAGCTTGTATTTTAGGAACTGGGGCAAATTCTTGTTATTATGACGGCAAAGAAATCACTGAACAAATAAAACCATTAGGCTTTTGGCTAGGAGATGAAGGTAGCGGTGGATATTTGGGTAAAGAATTGATAAAGAAATATTTACGACAAGAATTCTCCCCAGAAATAAATGAAAAATTCATTAAGAAATTTGGGGAACTGACTAGAACAGAAATTTTAGATAAAGCCTACAATCAACCCTTGCCAAATAAATATTTCGCAGGATTTTCGAAGTTTATTTTCGACAATAGAAGCCACCCTGAAATGTATTTGATTGTATTTGAGGCTTTTAACCAATTTTTCGAGAAAAATGTACTTAAATACAGCCACCATCATTCGGTAAAAGTCCATTTTACTGGTTCAGTTGCCTTTTATTATTCTGATATACTTAGAAAAGCAGTAGTGAAAAACGGCCTCACTTTAGGCGTAATATTGGAAAGTCCAATAGCAGGACTTGTGCTTTTTCATAAAAATCAAAAATGAGTCTATTCTTAGAAAAAAGACTTTGACATTACTTATTTACAAGATTTTTAGCTACTTAAATAGTAAATATTACTTTTTCATTGGGTAATCTAGTTCTTTCTGAATAAATTCCCTCTAGCTTTCCCTTACCGCAAGCTACAATCATAGTAACTTCGTCTGATTTACCTAGATTCAATATTTTTTTAACTAAGGTTTTATCAAAGCCCTCCATTGGGCAAGTGTCAAAGCCTTCGGCGACCATGCTAAGCATAAAGGTTTGGGCGGCCAAAGCTACAGATTTATGGCACATAATTCTTTGGTCGGCTTCAGAGGTTAGCCTTAAAATAGGTTTGTTAAATCCCATATAACCAATTATTATTTTTCGAATTAGCGTATTGATTCCCAAGAAATCGTTTCGGTAGAACAATGGCATCAATTTAGTATAATATGCGAGTGCCCGTTTGTCTTTTGATGTGAGCTCTTTCCCTTCAAATTGGCGTTTCATGTTGGCAAGATTCCAAGCTGCATTTTCTCGCCAATGACTTTGTTTGGTTACAAATACAACTAATTCGCTGGCTGTTTTTGCAGCAGACTGGTGCATACAAGCCACAACTAGTTTTTGCTTAATTTCAACGGATTTAACTCTATAAAATGCCCATAACTGCATGTTGCTACTATTTGGTGCCAAAACAGCCCTCTCAAGGCTTCGCTCCACAGCCATTCCATCAAACACTATTTCACTGTCATATATTCTAACTGAACGGCGCTTTCTTACTATTTCGTCAAATTCTTTAGCGTATTGCATATCTGTGATTTTCAATTAAAATTGGGATTTAATTATTTTCAAAAAAATTAATTATCAATGAAAACGGCAGTAAATTTGTATAATCAAGCTACAAAAATAATAAAAGCTTTTTACTAAAATTATGGTTTTATACGTTTACAAATATATCTAATTCTTTTTCAAGAACCATTTCTCTATAATTCATTAAATTATAATTAAATATGACACTGAAAACAAACATTTATATTAAATTTTGCACTTTTTTTTTACTATTAATTTCAATATTATCTTGTACAAAAACCACAGAAGTTGATCCCAACCCAAAAGATTCATACAAATATTTTCCGATTGAAGTAGGTGATTTTAAACTGTTTCAAAAGGTGGTGTATTCATATGCAGTGGGTCAGAAAGAAAAAATTGATTCGATTGATAAGTTGCGATGGTTATTTGAAATAAAAACATGAAATGATTGAAAAATTGTAAACCCTATGCGTTCTGAAATATAACGAAATTGTTTGGACCTGTTGCAAACGAAGCGAGAGAGATATAAAGAACGTATTAAATGAAAAATCGAAAACAAAATCTCTCTCTCTCTTTTTTTGTTT
>JANMZR010000344.1:0-1799 GCA_031383555.1 Cytophagaceae bacterium
GATGAACTTCCATTACATTCCCTTTATACCCTATTTTATCAAATACAACCGATTCCCAAAAATTAACTATCAAAGGTATATGGGTTTCTAAATGTAAGGGTGCCACTTTGGTAAAAAAATGCCCAATTAAATCATCCTTTAAAGCCTTGCTATAAAAGGTTTCCATCAAAAAAGTAAGATCAGCCCTTGTTTCAATATCTTTCATGGTCATTTGAGGATTATCGAATTAGCGAATTAGCGGATTTGATGAGCAATGAATGTCTTAATCCGCCAATTCGCAAATCCGCTAATCCGTAAATTAACCTATTCTTTGTATTTCGAATCAACAACAATCGTCACCGGCCCATCATTCAATAAACTCACTTTCATATCAGCACCGAAAATGCCGGTCTCAATTTTCTTATCCATATCTATTATTAATTGAGCAATCATCTTTTCGTACAATGGAATGGCAATTGTTGGCTTTGAAGCTTTAATATAGGAAGGCCTATTACCTTTCTTAGTATTGGCATGAAGGGTGAACTGGCTAATTAATAATATATTCCCACCCATTTCTTTTACGGAAAGATTCATTACACCCATTTCATCATTAAAAATGCGGAGGTTACAAATTTTATTACTCAACCAAATGATATCATCCTCAGAGTCGGCATCTTCTATTCCTAACAATACCAGTAAACCCCATTCGATAGCACCCACCACATTCCCTTCTACTGAAACAGAGGCCTGACTAACTCTTTGAATCACAATTCTCATAAAGCTTTAACAAATTTTGTACGAACTTTGCAATGATGAAGATAGACATTACCAAGGAACTCTTGTTTCAAACTGCCAGAAGTGGCGGTAAAGGGGGACAAAATGTAAATAAGGTAGAAACCATGGTGGAAGGGCGTTGGCCTGTAGCTTCATCGCAATTATTTACAGATGAACAAAAGCAACTCATTTTAATAAAACTAGCTAATAAAATTACCGATGAAGGCTTCTTATTGGTCAAGTCTCAATCTGAAAGATCTCAATTGGGTAATAAAGAAGAAGTAATTACTAAAATGAATGTTTTGGTTGAAAAAGCCTTGCACAAGCAGAAGATAAGAAGGCCCACAAAACCTACCAAAGCTGCAAAGGAAAAGAGAATAGAGACTAAAAAAAAGAATACGTTTACCAAAGAAAACCGAAAAAAGATAAATAGGAACGAATATTAATGAAACGCATTACACATCTCCTTACTTGTTTTATCATGTTGGTATTTGTTGGTTTATCCTCTTTTAAAAAAGAAGTCCCTCAAATAAAACAGCAAAAAATTACCCTCCGCTTTCAACATGCTATTAGTGGTGAAAAGTTGGTATTAGAGAAGCCAATACAAAACATTTTAGGAGAGCAGATGATGATTGAAAAATTTAAATACTATCTTTCACACTTTGCTGTTGAAGATTACAAAGGAAATATTAGAAAGCTTCCGGTTCAATACTATTTAGTAGATGAAGCAGATTCTTTATCAAAAACCATTTCATTAATGGCGCCAATTTCATCCATCAAAAATCTCCACTTCTTATTAGGGGTAGATAGTGTCAAAAATGTTTCCGGGGCACAAATAGGCGCTTTAGATCCCTCCAATGGTATGTTTTGGACTTGGAACTCCGGCTATATCATGGCAAAATTAGAAGGAACATCAACTATTTCAACCACCCAAGGACATAGATTTATCTATCACATTGGCGGTTATAAAAAAGGGCAAAATGTGGCAAGAAAGATAATGCTACCCATTTCGATAATGGATAAAAATATATCAGAAATCATCATTA
>JANMZR010000349.1:0-9636 GCA_031383555.1 Cytophagaceae bacterium
AAAAACCTATAAGGATTAGATTAGTATCTCCTCCAGGAAATTGTTCATACCCTAAAATTCCACCTCCAATATTACAAACCCAAATATTCAAATGTGTAGCAGGTGATGTTGGATTAATACTTCCTTTTTTTGAACTTTTCATGGCATCACGAGCACCCCAAGAGGTTTTGCTTGACTGTTTCCGATTAACAGCAGCCAAAGTAAACTGCAATTTAAAATCAAATCCTGTAAATACCGATGAATTAAATTTTTATCAGAATTAGTAAATCGAAAATCTGCATTTAAAATATCAATTTGGCTTTAAATTTGATCTGGGCTAAAATTTTGTTGTGTAGTACTAAACAAAACATTTGCTACCACAGGAATTATCAACACTTCATCCACTCCAACTCTGCCTTTTCGATTTGCTTTAATAAATTTCTCAGTGAAGTCCTCCACTTCTTTCATTTTGTCTTTTAGGGTCGGGTCTTCCTTCATATTTTCCTCCAAAACATCGTTTACTGCACATTTACGGCTATCAGTCGACTCTTTTGCTTGGCTTGATTTTGGTTTTGAAATAGACAGTCTTATTTATAAATTCTTCATTACAAGAAATAACTGAATAAGTTAATATTACAAGCGTAAATAATTTTAAAGATTTTTATATTTTTTTAGTTTGTTAAATCTTGAAAAGTGTAAAGGGTAATTTTAATTTAAAAATATTAAATATTTTATTTTTATTATTAAAATTTAAACGAATATCATTTTAAAATAAAATTTTCCATTCTCAAATAATTGATAACCTATCCAAGGGTAAAAGTAAAATGAAATTAAATGAGAAATTATACTTTAATCAATATAAATCATCAACTAATTCAATAAATATTTCCTAATTTTAACAGTACAATAAATTTCTAAAACCTCTAATAACCTACCATGGCCTTCATTATTCTAATCGCATGTATTCTAATTCTTCTATTTCTTATAACTTATTGTAATTTAAGTGCTTATGTAGCTTTAATTATAACTGCAATATGTGCTGGAATTTTCCAAGGCATGGATCTGACGCTGATTCTAAAAGCTATCCAAAATGGCATTGGAAGTACATTAGGCGGCTTGGCGCTCATACTTGGTTTTGGTGTAATGCTAGGCCATATGCTTTCAGAATCCGGTGCTGCACAGCAAATTAGCACAACAATGATCAATTGGTTTGGGGTAAAAAGAGTAAAACTTGCAATGGTGATTACTGGTTTTGCCGTTGGGATTGCCATGTTTTATAATGCCGGTTTCCTCATATTAATACCTTTGGTTTTTACAATTGCCTCACAAACGGGTCTTTCGCCGATTTATATAGGTATAGCCATGGCATCATCACTTTCGGTGACACATGGTTATTTGCCACCCCACCCTGGGCCGACAGCGATTGTAATATTATTCAAAGCTAATATGGGGCTCACGCTTATTTATGGATTAATTATTGCCATTCCAGCTTCAATATTTGCAGGATTAATATTTCCAGAATTTGTGAAAAACATTAAAGCCAATCCGCCAAAAGGGCTATTTGAGTCTAAACAACTGGATGCAAATCAATTACCTTCTTTTGGAATAAGCCTTTTAGTGGCTCTTTTGCCAGTTGTATTAATGGCAATTGCTACAGCTTCAGAATTTTTATTGCCTAAAGACCATCCATTTATGCCTACAATTAAGTTTTTTGGGGACCCGAGTGTTTCTATGCTTTTAGCGCTATTGGGTGCTTTCCTGTTTTTAGGAATTTTGAAAGGCAAAACTATGAAGGACTTGACAAATTCAGTAAATGGTGCTATCGGTGCCGCTGCACTACTTTTGCTAATAGTAGGTGCAGGAGGTGCTTTTAAACAAGTATTGATGGATGGCGGCATGGGCGATGAAATTGCTCAAAATTTTAAAGGCTCAAGCTTTCCTCCCCTGTTTTTAGGTTGGTTAGTGGCTTTTATCATTCGTGTTTCATTGGGTTCGGCAACCGTGGCGGCTATAACTGCGGGTGGAATTGTTTTACCTATTTTGGATGCAACAGGAGAAAGCAAGGAACTGATGGTACTAGCAATTGGTGCTGGAAGCCTAATGTGCTCACATGTGAATGATGCTGGCTTTTGGTTATTTAAAGAATACTTTGGTTTAAGCTTGAAAGATACCTTCAAAACATGGACAGTTTTGGAAACTATTGTTGGAATAACTGGTTTGGTTGGGGTGTTGGTCTTGAAAATGTTTATTTAAAGCAACTACTATTAATTTTAAACAAAGGGCGTATAACTATTGTTTCCAAAAAGCTGGGGCAAATTGTAGTTGTGCTTTATCTCACCCCTTCATGTTAATCCTAGCCCGCTCACAAACACCACCAATGGGTGGGTTGAACTTTGAAACAGATACTTCAACTTGCTGAACGTTAGGATATTGAGTACGTATTCGTTCAATAATTGAATAGCCAATATGCTCTAATAATCTGTGCTTTTGATGCATTACTTCTTTAATATGCTCGTAAACATCTTCATAGTTCACTGTTTCTTTGAGTCGGTCAGTTTCCGCAGCTAATGTAAAATCTGTATCAATTATGATATCAACCGAATATCGATTTCCTATTTTTTGCTCCTCAATATAGGCGCCATGGTAGGCGAAAAACTCAAGGCCTTCTAATGAAATTTTTCCCATAAATTCTGAGGATTTTGAAAAATTTAGATTTGATATAATATTTAGTTCAGATTTTATATTGTATCAAAAAACGATTTGCTCTGGTTTTCCTCTTTTACCTCTTCAATTGTTGGCAAATTTGGCTCTTCAGATAAAGCTAATATTTTTTGTACGGTAGGCAAACCATCATCTTCTGGCCCAATTTCAACTTTCAATTTCTCTTTAACTACCTTTTTTACTGCTTTTACAATTACTTTCGCTGCCACTACCTCTTTTGCCTTTTTTATTTGCTTTGGTTTAGCTTTTACCTCCGTTTTAACTATTGGGGTAATTTTTTTAGGATCTATTTCAATTTGAGCATTTTCAATATTATTTAGACGCAACTTTTTGGCATCAAATATTTCTGGCGAATATTTTGTTTGAATATTATTAAGTCGGTCGTTGGTATTTTCTATTAAAGCATTCAAATCATAAAGCAATTGTTGTTTGGCTATGTCCAACGATTTGTATTCGCTTTCACTCGTTTCCAAATCTTTTTTAGCTTCTTCTTTTAATAGTGCTATAGTTTCATTAGCTTCAGTTAAAAGTCTAACCTTCTCATTTTCAGCATTATCTATTATTTCGTCGGCTTTGTTTTCTGCTTTTGCCCAATATTCGTCACCTTCACTTTTTTTGGTAGAAAAATAATTATCTCCTTTTTCAGTCGAATCTGTTATTATTTCAGCAGATTTTAGCTCCGCATTTTCTAACAATTTTCTAGCATTTTCGTCGCCTTCTTTTATAGTTCGCAACATAATAGACTCCACATCTTTAAGTCTATTGAGCTCTCTTTCAGCAATATCCAATTGCTTTTGCACGGCTGAAAGCTCATCAAGTTCTTTTTGCCATTCTTGGGATAGTGAGCTTAAAAACTGATCTACAGCCTCTTTATCATAGCCTCTAAATGATTTATTAAATGTATAATCACGAATTCCTTCTGGGGTTACTTTCATTGTATTTGCTTTATTTTTCTATTTTTTAAACGGTATTTTGCTCATTTATTTCCCAAACTGATATTTTCTTATCATCACTTGCCGAAATCAAATAATCGTTGAATTCGGTCCATAACAGTTTATTTATTGATGTTCCATGACCAGCGTGCCTTGCCCTGTCCACTACTTTTAATAATTTGAACGTTTCAAATTCCCAAATTTTTATCGATTTATCCATGCTACATGTTGCAAATAGTTTTCCATTTTTATGAAAAAAAAGATCATTTATTGCATACAAATGAGCAGGAACATCATGCTCCAATTCATAGTTTTTATGAACATTCCATTTTTTAAGATGGGCATCCCTACTTCCGGATATCAAATATAAAAAGTCAGTAGAATATTTAAGCGTAAAAACTGAGTTTTTATGAGCATTTATTACAAATTTGAGTGAAAAGTTATTCAAATCAAATATTTTTATCGTAAAATCACTGAAACCAACCGCAAATTCATTTGTTAATGGGTTAATTGAAATACTTCTTGCTGAATTTTCAGATGCCTTAATAGTTTTCAATAAAGCAAATTTTTCGATGTCAATTACAAAAATAATCCCATCAGCTGAAGCTAAAAATGCATAGTTTTCAAATAATTGGATATCGAATAAATTTGAAAAAGTTAATTTCAATGAAGAATGCTCCATTTTTGTAATTGGGTCAATTCGGTGAATTCCTTCACAATTTTGACAAACCCAAAGCAAATTTGATGGCTTATGGTAGGCCATAGCGTATACAGAAGCTGGTATTCTCGCCACTAACTCGCCAGTATCTGGTTTTTGTAAATTCCACTTAACTACTTGACCATCAGCTCCAGACGAATAGAAAATTGAAGCCAATTCCCCTCCAACTATTGAATAAACGCAGTCGTAATGCCCAGAAAAAGTATCAAATTTGCTAATTTGCATATCTTGCCTACATTTTGCTAAATGTTTCTTAAAATTGTTGAACCTAACTAAATTACAGTTCAAAGTTCGCTATTTTTGATTGTTATTAACAATTTTGATTTCTTTTGTTTAATTTTTCAACTAAAATAAAAACCAATTTATGGCCTTAGTTTTGAATAAATCGATTGCTAACGATTGCTATTTCATGGTTTGGAAATTAGAGGAATCGGCCGATTTTTATAAAAACAATTTAGGAGAAGTTAATTGGCAAATTAAAGAATATTTGCAAATAAGCCACCCACACAAACAAATAGAATGGTTGGCAAGTCGGTTTTTAGCTAAAAAATTAGCTGAAAGTTTAAATATTAATTATTGGGGCTTAATAAAAGATGCTTATAATAAACCCTATTTACAAGACTCGCATCATCATTTATCAATTTCCCATACTGCTACTCATGTTGCTACTGCAATTCATTTACATAAACCAATTGGTATTGATTTGGAAAAGGTTACAGAACGCCTCCATATCATAAAACATAAATTCTTAACCGAGTCGGAAAGAAGCCAAACTAACGATAAAATAGAAATACTATGTATATTTTGGTCGGCAAAGGAATCACTTTATAAATTATACGGCAAAAGAGGGGTGCATTTTCAAAAAGAACTATTAATTATGAATTTCTCAAAACTTGAGCCAACATTTAAAGGTAAAATTGCTATTGAAAACTTTGAATATATAGCCGATATACATTATTTTCATTTAGACAATTCCTATTTGACTATTGCATATTAAAATTAAAAGCGTTCTTTTGGCGAGTCAGATACAGCAGCCATTAAGGTTTCAATTTCTTTAAGTTTTTCTATATCGGAGGTTTTTTCAAATGAAAGTGCCAGATTTCTCAATACTCTTTTCAAAATATCTATATTAGTACATGGATTATAGAAAATATCAGATGATTTCAAATTTAATTGACCAATATAATTATCAATATCGGATTTGTAAAATACCAGGCCACGGTTAAAAACGTTGATATAAAATTGCACCAAATCACTTTTATAAACAAGCACAAACAAATTAGGGAGGTTTACTCCATAAACTGGCAAGCCAAGTTTCTGGGCAATCAACATATAAATAGTACAAAGTGAAATTGGGTTGCCCTTGTGCGACTCAAGTACTATATTTAGCATTGAATTTGATGCCGAATGAAAGTTTTTTGTATTGGGGCCAAATTTTAACTTATCAAAAAGTACTGAATTCAATATTCTTATCTGATCGGTTGGGTGAAGATTGGGTTTAAATTCTTTCCATACCTCATAAAATATTTGTTCAATTTCTGCTTTCAATTTATCAAGGCTAAGGTCAGGATATTGGTAGGTTGCAATTATCCACATCCCTTCCAAAAGGTCAATTGAGCCACCTTCAACCCAATTTTTAAGTTTGTCAACAACAGTTTCAAATTGCAAGTCATGAATAAGTTCTTCAATCCGTTTCTGTACAATTGGATTACTAAGGCCCGATTTTTCCCATTCAGTTTCCAAAAAAGGAATCGCAAAACCGCCCAAACTTTTAATTTTTCCCATTACGTGGGTTTGAATCTCCTCGTCCTCATCGTCTAATAAAGAAATCAATGCCTTTATTTCGTTTTCCCTCATCATTTTTACAACCTTTTGTATATCCGTAGAAACTATCAAAATAGCACAACAATTATTGCCATTTATATTTACTTAATGCTAATTGAAAAATCTATTGCAAATTTAAAGCCATTTTTTAGCATTTTTTATTGAAAATTGCATAAAATAGTTTTTAGTACTATGCATTACCAAGTTCTATCCATAAAATAGTCCGTTTGTAATTTCAAATTTACCGTTCCTTTAGTTTTCAAATAAAATACAAAATTCAAAGTATAATTTTGACCTATAAATAAAAAGAGTAGGTAATAAAGTAAATGTAAAAGCCTCTTAAAATCATAACAAATAAAATTAAACAAACAAAAAATGGAACGTAAATTACACAGAATTGAAGGAGGGAACTCAGTTGTAGGCGGAGTAGCCGCTGGATTAGCAGAATATTTTGCTATTGATGTCGCAATAGTGAGGGTGATATTTGTAATTGGTTTTTTCACACCAATTCCTAGCATAATAACTTATGTAATATTATGGCTTGTTTTACCACGCCAAACTGGCAATTCAAATGTAGTATTCAATGATTCAACAAATAACCTAAACCCATTTTCAACAATGACAAACGGAAAACAAAACAGCGGCCAAATTGGCGGCATTATTTTAGTAGCTTTAGGAAGTATATTTTTAGCCGACGAGTTTATACCTTGGTTCGATTTTGATAAACTTTGGCCATTATTATTAATTGGCATTGGTGTTTGGATATTAACGAAAGATAAAAATAAGGCAAATAGTACAACCAATAATGTTGAGCCTCCAAAAGCTGATAGCTTAAACAATGATGCTGAGATAATTGAAAATAATCTTTAAAAAAACGTCTTAAAAACAAATAACCTGCTTGCTTGAAATAAGTAAGCTAAATTTTAGAAAAACATGAATAATTCAAACAAAAATTACTTTACCGCAGGCCTTTTAATATTATTAGGTTTGCTGTTTTTAGGGCAAGAGTTCAACTTATTCAATTTTGAATGGGACGATTTTGCTCGCTTTTGGCCAATAATATTAATACTAATAGGTATTAACATCATTTTTGGAGGCAAATCTGGCGGATCAGGATCATGGGTGTTTTTTATACTTCTACTTTTAGCTATTCCTTTCGGCCTAGTTCGTAGTTGTGAAAACAAATGGGATAGAAATGGCAGAAACTTCCATTGGAATGATAAAAACTGGAATGATAGTGATGATAATAATAATGACAATGACGATGACGATAAAAAAGATACATCAATATCAAAATCTCAAAATTTTTCAGAAGAAATTACATCAGAAATAAAATCAGCAAAATTGATTGTTGAAGGTGGCGTAGCTGGAATAGATGTTGACGGAACCACTGGTAAGCTGTTCGAGGCAGATACTAGATCAACTTTTACAGATTTTGGTATGAGTAAAACTATTGATGGTGGAGTTGCCAATTTGAGATTCACTATGAACGGACGAAAAGGAGAAAACAAACATATTGATATAGATTCAGATGATTTTGATGGGAAAAATGAAGCTAAAATAAAGCTCAACCCGGATATACCTTGGAGTATGGAATATAAGTTTGGTGTGGCTGGTGCCGATTTGGACTTAAGTCCTTTCAAAGTAGATAATTTGGAAATAAAAACTGGAATTTCAGGAGTTGATATTAAATTGGGTGACAAATCAAATGATATGAATATCAATATTGATTCAGGCATTGCGGGAATAAAAATAAAAGTGCCGACTAGTGTTGGGGTTAGAATAAAAGCTGACGATTTCCTATCAAGCAATCATTTTGAAGGATTTACAAAAGATGGGTCTGGCTATTATCATTCCCCAGATTACAACAAAACCACCAAAAAGATATCGATCAATTACAAAGGGGCCTTCGCAAGCTTTGATGTGGATAGGTATTAATTTTGCACCTTTGTAATTGAAAATATTGCTATTATTTACTTCTAAAACAGGGGGCCTTCGCAAGCTTTGATGTGGATAGGTATTGAAAAAGAAATTAGAAATTAGAAACTAGTAGTTAGAAATCAGAAGTTAGAAATTAGAAATTAAGACAGTCAGATTTTATAATCTGGCTGTTTTTTTTGATTCGGAAATTACACAAGTAAAATATACCCAAGAATAATTTCGTAAATTTGCACTTTATTAAGAAAAGAGGGCAATACATGAAAACGAAAACACAATTAAAAAATAAGGTAAATATTGTAACATTAGGTTGCAGTAAAAATATTGTGGATTCGGAAGTAATTTACACACAATTAAAAGGCAATGGAATTGCCGTCACCCATGAGGCAAAAAGAGATAATTCCAATATTGTAATTGTAAATACTTGTGGTTTTATTGACAATGCCAAACAAGAATCAATTGACACAATACTTCGATATGCCGACGCCAAAAATGCGGGTAAAATAGACAAACTTTATGTAACTGGCTGCCTGTCACACCGATATAAAGATGATTTGGAAAGGGAAATTCCATTAGTTGATGCTTTTTTTGGCACAAATGAGCTCCCAAGATTATTAAAAACTCTAAAAGCCGACTATAAACATGAGTTGATTGGTGAGCGTTTGTTAACCACCCCAACCCACTATGCTTACCTTAAAATAGCTGAAGGATGCGACCGACCATGTTCGTTTTGTGCTATTCCAATAATGCGTGGCGGGCATATAAGTCGCACAATAGATGACTTAATTGTTGAAGCCAAATCATTGGCTAGAAGGGGTACAAAAGAGCTCATATTAATCGCACAAGACCTTACTTATTATGGTTTGGATATTTACAAAAAAAGGAATCTTTCAGAGCTTTTAGATCAGCTTTCTGATATTGATGGTATTGAGTGGATTCGTTTGCAATATGCCTATCCTGCTGGTTTCCCAATGGATATTTTGGATATAATGGCCTCAAAATCTAATATTTGCAAATATTTAGATATGCCATTACAATCAGGATCAAGTGAGGTTTTGAAATTGATGCGACGTGGAATAACACGAGAAAAAACTGAGGATCTGGTGAATGCAATTCGTGATAAAGTACCTGAAATTGCCCTACGCACAACCTTAATTGCGGGCCACCCTGGTGAAACAGAAGCTGCTTATGATGAAACTTATGAGTTTGTGGAGAAAATGAGGTTTGATCGCCTGGGTGTATTTACCTATTCGCATGAAGACAATACCCATTCGCATACCATGTTGGATGATATACCCGATGAAATAAAACAAGAACGTGCCGATGAAATAATGGCTTTGCAACAAGGGATTTCGTCCGAATTGAATGAACAAAAAATTGGCCAGACCCATAAAGTTTTATTTGACCGAAAAGAAAATGGTTTTTTTATAGGACGCACACAATTTGACTCCCCAGAAGTTGATAATGAGGTACTTGTACCAGCAGATCAATTTTTAAAGCTGGGCGATTTTGCCCATGTGAAAA
>JANMZR010000405.1:0-5714 GCA_031383555.1 Cytophagaceae bacterium
TTTATTTCAATTACATTTTTAAAGAATTGCAGACTAAGGCCTTTTCCTTAATCATTTTATTTTTTAAGATTTTCTGTATTTAGCATAAGATAAATTATATAACAATTTTAAGCCTAGCAATTTTTATAATAGTTCACCATGGAAAACAATTATCATCTATTATTTTTGTACATTATTTAATAACAAAACTTTATATTTAATTTAATAACTATCAATTGTTAGGGCTGATTTCTTTTCCAAATTATGAAATATTTTTTTACCACATTTGTATTTATTTTAGCTTTTTCAATTAATGGTATTTCCCAGACAGCAGCTGATGATTTTGTAACAGTTTGGAATTTATCAAATTCGGGTACAGGACCAAATCAAATTAAATTTTCCATACAAAGTGATGGGGAAGTAACTTATACTTGGGCTACTATTCCTTTAGGTAATAGTGGCTCAGGAGTCCTAGTGAATGGAGTAAATACTATTTCCGGTTTACCCACAGGAGCCACAATTGAATTAAGAATCCAGCCTATAAACCTTAATTCATTTATTGCTGCTGATGGTACACAAAATTCAAATAGTTTTGATTACAAGAGACTCAAAGAAATAAAACAATGGGGTACTGTTCAATGGAAAAATTTTCGGAAATCTTTTATTGATTGTGAAAATTTGGTGCTGTCTACCACAGATTTACCAATTTTAGGCAGTTGTACTGATATGAGTGAAATGTTCCGCCGATGCACAAATTTAGTTGCAACAGATAATATCTCAAATTGGGATGTATCTAATGTAACTGATATGTTTAAAATGTTTAGCGGGGCAACAAGTTTTAATAAAAACATTAGCAACTGGAACGTATCAAATGTTACTAATATGAGTTTTATGTTTTATGGTAACACATATTTTAACTCAGAAATCGGAAATTGGAATGTAGGAAAAGTGACTCATATGAGCAGTATGTTTGCTTATGCTAAAAACTTCAATGGAAATTTAAGTAATTGGAATGTGTCAAATGTAACAGACATGAATAATATGTTTGCCTACGCCACAAACTTCAATAATAATATAAGCAACTGGGCTGTGGCCAATGTAACGGATATGAGCTATATGTTTTCCTTTGCATCCGCATTCAATTATGATGTTAGTAATTGGGAAATAACAAAGGTTTTAAATATGAGTGGCATGTTTAAATGCACTGATAAGTTTAATCAAAATTTGGAAAAATGGATTTTAAAAATGAATCCTGCGGTAAACTTGAATGATATTTTTAGTTATTCAGGATTTAAAAGTATTAATTACGATAAATTTTTAATAGGGCTAAATAACTCTTCACTTTTAGGGCGACCGTTTGGTGCAAATGCTCTAGAATTTTGCACAGCAAGTACACAGAGAATGAGTTTAATTTCGAAAGGTTGGACAATTTCTGGCGACACGCAATATTGCCCTTCCGATGATTTTGTAATTATTTTGGATGGTTTAAAATTAGAAGGATGGGCATCAAACTCACTTATTTTAGATATTGAAGGTAGTGGTTCAATTAAATATTACTGGACTGCCACCATTGAAGGAGCTTCAGGTTCTGGCTACTTAACAAATGGGAGAAATTATATTCAAGGTTTGTCTCAATTTTCTAAAATTGAATTTCGTGTAAATTCCAAAAATTTGCTTTATTTTAAAATGGTAGCGGGACCACAATTTTATATTAATTATAATAGTCCAAATCTATTGTTAGATATTACACAATGGGGAAATGCAAAATGGAAAAGTTTTGAACAATCATTTATTAATTGCAAAATTTTAAATATTACAGCTACTGATATTCCTAATTTGAGTAATTGTACCTCGCTAAATAGAATGTTTATGGACTGCTATAAGTTAGTTGGCCCAACTAATATTAATAATTGGAATGTGAGCAATATATCTAATATGGTTAACATGTTTGCAAACGCTAAAAATTTTAATCAAGATATAAGTGATTGGAATATTAATAAAGTAACAGACATGTCTGGAATGTTTTATTCTGCTATAAGATTTAATCAAAACCTTTCTAAGTGGGGTCTTAAAATTAATCCTGCTATAAATATGAGTAATATTTTTGACTATTCAGCCTTGGATTTAAATAATTATGATGCTATTATAAATAGTTTTGATACTAATGGAATTACTGGTAGAAATTTGGGTGCAAATACCTTGAGTTATTGTAACTCTTTGATGGCTAGAAACAACTTGATTGGAAAAGGTTGGAATATAATTGGTGATGAATTACAATGCAATCCAGCATTAAATGATTTTGTAACACTTTGGGATTTATCAAAGCCTGGCTCTGGGTCAAATCAAATCAAATTTAATATTCAAGCTCCAATTGATCCTTTTAATAGTGTTGAAATTTTTTATAGTTGGAACACGATACCTTCTGGCCCAT
Organism: Cytophagaceae bacterium; assembly: GCA_031383555.1. Lineage (GTDB taxonomy): Bacteria > Bacteroidota > Bacteroidia > Cytophagales > Spirosomataceae > JANMZR01. Next base: position 2,411 of record JANMZR010000405.1, read on the forward strand.
CTGGAGCAGGGTCTTTGTACAACGGAGATAATGTAATTTCTGGGTTACCTAACGGAAAAACGATTGAGTTGAGAATCAAATTTGTAAAATTAGAGGCTTTTAAAGCTAATAATGATGAATTACGGTTGATTGATATAAAACAATGGGGCAAAGCAGCATGGACAAATTTCTATACCTCATTTTACGGTTGTAGTAATCTAGATATATCTGCTACCGATTTGCCCAATTTAAGGAACTGTACAACAACTGCTTATATGTTTAATCAATGTAGTTCCTTAACTGGTCCTCAAAATATTAATTTGTGGAATGTTAGTAATATAGAGTATATGAATTATATGTTTTCGGTTGCTGAAAACTTCAATCAAAAAATAAGTGATTGGAATGTGAGTAAAGTTATAAATATGGGAAATATGTTTTATCTCGCTTATAGTTTTAATCAAGATATTAGTAATTGGAATGTTGGAAATGTAACTGATATGTCTCAAATGTTTTACTTAGCAAAAAATTTTAATCAAGACATTAGTAGCTGGAATATAAGTAAAGTTTCTAATATGTTTAATATGTTTAGCAATTCATATAACTTCAATAAAAACCTAGGCAACTGGGGCTCAAAATTAAACTCAAATGTCAATTTAGGACAATTTTTAGATTATACTGGTCTAAGTCAAAAGAATTATGATGCTACTTTAAAAGGGTTTGATGTTGGAGGTATAACAGGAAGAAAAATAGGAGTTTATAATTTAAAATTTTGTGCAGCAAATACTGAACGTGCCAATCTCATTGCCAAAGGTTGGACCTTTTCGGGTGATGCATTGAAATGTATTGCACCTATTGCAAATTCAGTCAATAACAATTTAACTGCTCCAATTGTCGATTATCAACTTAATTCTAATGATATTTCAATAACAGTTCCGCCACAAGGAGATGTGGCCAATGTTAAAATTTCAAGCTGGCCAGCAGGCGCATCTAAATTTACTATAAATAGCGTAGAATATACCAAGCCAAGCATTGGAGGTAAATTAATGGGTAATTTGCAGGTTTTCCCTCTCGGTGGTGTGCTTATTCCTACCAATGAAGATGGAATCCCTACCGTACCACTTGCTATTACTTCAGAATCAAATCTTAATGGGGTAACAATAAACTATGTTGCAGTAAGTGCAGCAGGAACTGAAAGCACTAGCCCCGCAATTATTAGTCTAAGTTATACTTCAGCATTACCCCTAAAAATAATAAGTTTTAGTGGGCAAAAAACTACCAACGGTAGCATTTTATTAAAATGGGAAGCAAGCCATGAAAGTAACTTTGCAGGCTTTGAAGTTCAAAATAGTGCCAATGGTATTGGTTTTGAGAAAATTGGATGGGTATCTGGCAATCTGCAACGTTCTTACCAGTTTGAACATTATAATCCAAATAAAACTCCAATTGAATACTATCGACTCAAAATGATTGATTTAGATGGCAATTTTAAATATTCAAAAACTATAGCCATATCAAATAGAGAAATTGAAATTAATGCAAGTGAAGTATATCCAAACCCGGTGATTGGCGAGTGGTCAAATATTGACCTTTATTCTCCCAATTCAGGTAGTTTGCAAACACAACTCTATAGTATAAACAATCAATTACTTATATCAGAGATATTTCAATTGAATATTGGGAAGAATACTTTGCCAATTTCATTCAAAAATATAAAAAAAGGCATTTATCTATTAAGGGTCCAAACCACAAATAAGACTTTTTTTAGAAAAGTATATGTGGGATATTGAAAATAGATATCTTTCTAACACCGTGGTCTCTCCTACTCCTATTTTCTTTATTTCTTAGGTTTAAAGAGGTCTATTTAACATAACATAAGTTATGTAGCAAAATAAGAGCTGACTAATTAGCACCTTTGAAAGCGTTATTTTTCGGTTATTTAAATGAACAGGGCTTTGCGATGTTGGGGAATTTAAAAAACGTCCGCCCAGAACCGAAGCCCAATTGAAAAATTGATGTTGAAGATACCAACAAAAAGCTAAATTTAAACTCGTCTGCCCTAACAAATGCAGTATAGAATTACAAATGTTCATTGTTATTCCTTCCGCCCCAATATCGCAAAAACCCCATGTTTTGCGTTCGTACTTCTTCGTCAATGCGATGAGACTTTTTTGAACTTTTGAATCCTGTTGCCAAGAATATCACCAACATAAATATTGCTTTTGTTATCTATTGCAATGTCATGATACCTGCAAATAGGGCCACTATATGAACCTGTCCTCCCAAATCGAGTCAAAAAATTTACTGATGAATCAAACTGTATAATATCAGAACCTTTAATTAAAGTATCACTTACTGTCAAATAATCAATAGCAAATAAATTGTTGTCCGTTTTATCAATTGATAAAGAATACAATTGTACTGCTGTATCATTTTTCCATTCTTTTAAGAACTTTCCATTCGTATCAAATTTCTGAATGCGATTATTTTCCCTGTCGGCTACGTAAATATTACCTTGTAAATCCAAATCAATTCCATGTGGTGTATTAAATTCACCGGGCTTATTTCCTTTTTTACCCCATTCAAAAATGTATTTTCCTTCTTTTGAAAATTTGACAACCCTGCTGTTCCCATAACCGTCACTAACATAAAATGAACCGTCATTTGCAACAGCTACATCAGTAGGAAGATTAAAATGCATAGAATCGTTACCTGGGGTTTTAGCAACACCTAACCTCATTAGCAACTTGCCTTCATGACTGAATTTAAATATCTGATGTAATGCAACATCTGTTACCCAAACATTATTCGCTTTATCAACTGTTAGCCCATGTGGCATAATAAACAAATTGACACCCCAACTTTTCAGAATTTTTCCTGTTTCTCTGTCAAGCATTAATATGGTATTAGCGGAAATTAAAGAGTCAGGAAATGGTGTTGTCCATTGTCTGCCTGTTCTGTGAAATAAAAAAACATTTTGACTGGTGTCTACACCTACCCCAGTAACTTGGCTTAAAACATAACCTTTTGGCAATTGTGGCCAGTCTTTTACTATTTCATATTTTGGTAAATCATTACTGGTGTCTTTTTTATCAGAATTTCCTCTGTTGTTGCAGCTAATAAAGAAAATAAATAAAAATAGTAAGAGGTAGTTTCTGGTTTTAATAATTGTCATGATAAAGATCGAAATTAAGCTTGATTGTATTACGCATAATGCCTAAGTATTCCCCATGTTTTGAGGTGAAATCACCAAGGTACTACAAGTTTACGGAAAAATTTGCTCACCTCAAAATGTGGCGAATGGTCACGTTGTACGAAGCCAAATTTG
>JANMZR010000407.1:0-2907 GCA_031383555.1 Cytophagaceae bacterium
ATTTAATTGCACCTATGGTAAAAGCCATGCAGGAACTAACCCTAAAATATGAAGCGCAACAAAAAATAAATCAAGAGTTAAGCCAGGAATTGAAATTATTAAAAAAAAGAAAAAATAAATAAGATGCAAATTCTTTGCCCAAAGTCGCTTTTCCATAAGAAAAAATTGGTTAAAATATAAAATTGGAATATAAAAATTAGGCCAAACTAGGCGCTTTAGAAGGCATTGCAATTACTAAATTTCAAGTTTAAATCAATTTTGTTATTCTTGTACCTAATTGAAGCCAAAGGTAGAGGTGAAAGCTATAAGATCCTCAAAAAATCATTCTCGATTTAGTCGTGAAAAAGTAGCTCCTGATAGTTTATTTTTATTTTTTTTTACAAATCATTCCAGAAAACTCATGCCTAATAAAAGAAAATCTATATGAGAAAATTACTGAATATCAGTATTTTATGTCTTGTGAGCGTGTTTTTTTTAATGCTTAAAAGCCAGTCTAGTAGTTTGAAGAAACCCAATGTTGTCATTATCTATGCCGACGATTTGGGGTATGGCGATGTGAGTGCATATAAACAGGGAATACTTCAAACGCCAAATATTGATAAATTAGCCAAAGGAGGCGTTCGATTTACTAATGGTTATGCTACTTCGGCAACTTGTACACCAAGTCGGTATGCTTTGTTAACTGGTACCTACCCATGGCGAAAAGAAGGCACAAAAGTATTGCCAGGCGATGCCCCAATGTTAATAGATACTGCCTCAATAACTTTAGCTGATTTATTTAAAAAAGCCAATTACAGCACGGCGGTCATTGGAAAATGGCATTTAGGTTTGGGTAATGGCGACATCAACTGGAATAAGTCCATTTCTGAGTCACCCAATGATTTAGGCTTTGATTATTCATACATCATGGCGGCTACAAATGACCGTGTGCCTACCGTTTTTGTTGAAAATAGAAATGTAGCCGGACTTACTTCCACAGACCCACTTTTTGTAAACTATAATAAGAATTTTGAAGGTGAGCCAACTGCTATTTCAAATCCCGAGTTGATGACTAAACTCAAATGGCATCACGGACATAATTATAGTGTACACAATGGCGTGCCACGAATTGGTTATATGAAAGGTGGGAAGTCTGCGATGTGGGTAGATGAAGATATGGCAGATGTTTTTTTAAACAAAGCAAAAATGTTTATTGATAATCATCTTGCCAAAAAATCGGAAAACCCATTTTTTTTGTATTACGCACTGCATGAACCGCATGTGCCACGAGTTCCCAACGCTCGATTTGTTGGTAAATCTGGTATGGGCCCACGAGGGGATGCTATTTTGGAAGCAGACTGGTGCGTTGGTGAATTGCTCAAGAAATTAGAGGTTGAAGGCTTGATTAACAATACATTGATTATTTTTTCAAGCGATAATGGCCCCGTATTGAATGACGGCTATTATGATGAGGCCGTTGAAAAAGTAGGTAAACATACCCCGGCAGGTGGTCTGCGTGGAGGCAAATATAGCCTTTTTGAAGCGGGCACAAAAGTGCCATTTATTACTTTTTGGAAAGGGAATATAAAGCCAAGTATTTCGGATGCATTAGTTTGTCAATTAGACTTAATGGCTTCTTTTGCAGCACTATTAGGCATACCTAATACCTCCAAAGATGGTCAAAATATGTTGTCGACACTTCTGGGTAAATCAAAAAAAGGGAGAAATGATTTAGTGCTGGAGGCATCTGGAAGACTGGCCTTTAGGCAAGGAAATTATTGGTTGATTCCCCCATATCAAGGAAATGCACTTGCAAAGGAAGTTAATATTGAAACAGGTTTATCTCCTGAATTTCAATTGTACGATCTATCAAAAGACCCAGCTCAACAGCATAATTTAGCAAAGCAAAACCCTAAAAAAGTAGAAATGCTTCGAATCAAAATGCAAACAATAGTAGGGGAAAAGATCAAAATAAACACAAAAGAATTGGAGCTAAAGTAAACAATACTCATTTCCATTTTACATATTTCCGCCAGTTATGTTGTTCTTTAAATCCTAGCACTTCACGGATTTTACGATTCGAAAACAGGGCTTCATGCTCCTCCAATTTCCTAGTTATGGGTACATTTGGAAAAAAAGTTTCGGCCAATTCTTTGCTAGGAATTATAGCGCCATTATGGTCGTTTCCAGCATTGAAAATCTGAAAACCAAGGCCATCTTTTTTTAAACATAAATCCACTATTTGTCCTAAATCTCGGGCGTCTATATAACAGAAGGCGTTTCTTCGGCGAACCTCAGGATTTTTAAAATATAACGGAAACAGTTTAGCATATTCATGGGGTTCAATTACATTTCCGATTCGAAGGGCATAAATATCAATGCCTGAGCGACGCTGGAAACTCTCTGCAGTTTTCTCATTTACTACCTTCGATAATCCATAACTATCCATCGGGTCAACCTCATAATCTTCCTCCAAAGGCAGCACTTTTGGGTCAGTTTTGCCATCAGAAAAGCAGATGCCGTAGGTGGTTTCTGAGGAAGCAATTATAATCTTTTTAATACCCAATTTTACCGCCGCTTCTATCACATTATAGGTTCCGATAGTATTGACCCTAAAAGTCTCATTATCAGGATTTATCAAAATTCTGGGCACAGCAGCAAAATGTACCACGGCATCAAATTTTGGTATGCCATTACCCAGTTCTAATTCATCTAAACCGGCATAGGAACTCATGGCATTAAACATTTGTCCAGAATCCGTTATATCTGCCACTAAATTATCAACCCCTGGATGATACAACGGTTTCAAGTCAACATTCAATACTCTATGCCCTTGGTTTAAAAGGTAGGGAACCACATGCTTTCCTGCTTTTCCCGAGCCACCTGTAAATAATATTCGCATTTATTGATTTTATTTTTTTGTTCGTC
>JANMZR010000414.1:0-37090 GCA_031383555.1 Cytophagaceae bacterium
TTGCTTTTTAAAACCAGAATCACAAATGAAATTAAAAAAACCACAAAAAATGCAATTGCAGTTTAAGATTTGCATAATATTTTTCAGTTTAATTGGCTTCCATTCATTTTCTCAAAATAAAACAAAGAAATTAAACTTTGGAATTTCTTCAGGGATAAATTATAATGACTTCCATCCAGGTGATAATTATATTGTTGAAAAAACAAAAAATAGATATACTTTTAATTATGGTGGTCTCCTAAGTTATAAATTTGAGAAGATTATTTCAATAGAGGCAGGTGTATTTTACACCAAGCAAGAAGTGTGTCCTGATGATTTTTTAGTCGAACGCAGAACAAATGCCTTCCTATATAATGATAAATTATACACTGTTATCGGTGAGAGAAATTTTATGGATGGAAAAGTAACTGCTAGTTCAATCATAATTCCAGCTAGATTGAAATTTTTATTGACACAAAAAAGTAAAGCAAAATTTAGCTTGATTTTTGGTTTGCACAGGCAAGACAATTATAAGTATAAAGAATTTGGCAAGATTGAGGCTGAAATTTTGGATATTAAAAAACAATATCCAAATCTGGAGAATGATGCTATACAATATTTAAAAGAAAGGTTTTTGAATGCTGAAAACTTGAAATCATCTGATCTCTCTAAAAATTACAAAACTAATAATTTTGGCTTTTTGATTGCGGCAAATTTAGATCTAAAAAATATTACAATAGAGCTTAATAAGCACATCAATGAAATTAGACCTGATAATGGACCAGTTTATAATTTTAATTTTTCCAGTTTAAACCTTAGATATTGGTTTTAAAGTTTTAAATATTTCTTCAAAAAAATAGCTTCCCTTATTGGGGAAAGCTGTTTTTTCTAAATTATTTCTATTTCAACTCCCTGATCTTCATGTTTTTAAAGCTCACATTATTGCCATGGTCTTGAATTAAGATATTGCCTTTATCGCCAGCACCAAAACCTTTGTATTTCTCATATTTTGAGCGAGCCACCAGTGCATCGAAAATATTGCTTTTCCGCTCATATTCAAGTACTTTGAAGCCATTGAGCCAATGTTGAACCATATTATTTGGCATGGCTACAATTCTGGCTTGGTTCCAGTCGCCAACTTTTCGCTGAAAACGCTTATCCAATTTATAAGAAGGAATTAAGTCATACAAGCTGGCCATAGTACGGTTACCAACTGCTCCCATTTTTGCATCGGGGTGTTTTTCATCATCCAAAACTTGGTATTCGAGGCCAACACCAGACCTGCCGCCTGAGTCAAAAGACTCGTTTACAAAATATTTCACACCTGAGTTGGCGCCTTCCGTAAGCTTGAATTCAAAAACCATTTCAAAAGCACCATACTGCTCCGTGGTTACAATATCATTACCTGTTTCAGACCCATCTGATGGGCTTACATTGATTGTTCCATCCACAACTGACCAATGCTTTACAGGCATTTTATCACCATGAACTGCTCTGAACCCTGTGAAATCTTTTCCATTAAAAAGCATTTTCCAGCCCTGTGCTTGCTCTTGCGCTGAAAGATTGTTTTGAATCAAGTTAATTACTGGGGTGCTATCTAATGGACTGGCTTTCAAATTGTTGGTTTGTATTCTAATATTTTTCCACATGATTTGTTTGCCAGGCTTGATCTCATCTCCAATAGAGTGAACTTGCAATGCAATAAAACCGCTTGCCGTCATATCGTCAATTAGGTAGGCAACCGGTATGCCGTTTATCCATGTACGAATTGTGCTGCCAATGGCCTCAATTCTGTATTTATTCCAATCGTTTCTTTTGAATGCTTTTTTACCTTCTGGGTTTATATTGGGGATATACAACCAGTCACGGCGGGCCTCGTCATAAATACCCCCCGACCATGCCCTATCGGCAGGGTCCACCTCCATTTGGTAGCCATGCACTCGATAGTCTTTATAATCTGCTTTTGATAGACTTCGAAACTGCACTCCTGAGTTCATATTATCAACTTTAAGGTCGAGCTCTAGTATAAAGTCGCCATAGTCTTTTTCGGTCGCCAAAAAAGAATTTGGAGTATTGGATACTGTTGTACCGATAATCACTCCATTTTTTACTTCGTATTTGGCTTGTCCATTGAGTTGCTTCCAGCCTTTCAGGGTCTTGCCATCGAATAGGTTTGTCCAATTTTGGGCAAAAGCTGAAGTTGTAATAATTAGAATTGATAGAACTGAAAATATTTTCTTCATTATGGTTTTTTTTTATTTTAAAATTTATAAAATTATTTAATTCTCACTTTTGGTGGTAAGGAGGCCTTATTTTGTTTTGGAAAAGTCCTTTGCCAGTTTATTAATTTCAGCATCACTCACCACTCTTGAAGTAATCACTGTTCTATATCTGAAAGTAACTGATTCGCCTTTTTTGAGCTTCAAATTTGTGGATTCTTTACCTTTACTAAATACATTGGCTCCTAAAGGATTAGCTGCAAAAAGACCGTAACCTCTTGTATGCCAGTAAGTTGGATAGCCTACATTTTTAGGATGGTCGATTATTGCCAAAGATACATTTTCATCTTTAAACTTTCCAGATAGGTTTACCCAGCGGCCTCTTGTACCCCAAACAGCATCACCTTCAAGGCCTTCACTACTGCGATAGTTACCCGTAACACCTTCATTGTTAAGTGTTGGCACTTTGGTTTCAATCCCTTGTGCATCTGTGAATATTTCTGCAACTTTCGATGGATGTTCAAGCTCACGAGCCAGCCTTATGGCAAACATACCATCTTTTACATCTTTAAATACAACATCCCGCTCAGCAATCAAGGTGGTGATTCTATCAATAATTCTTTGGTCACCTTTTCCCGAAAAAATGTATTCTGTAGTTTCTACCATCGTGTCTTCACCATGGCCATCAGCCGAAATCCATTCGCCACGAACCTTGAAGCTACCTTGCTTTCCCCCCGATTTCATTTGCACCAACTCCAACTGGCGTATGGTTCCGTATTTTGCCACTCGCTTATTTTCTTCAATGGCCATTGAATTATTCCAGTAATCAAATCCGTTTACGTCTTCATAATTGAGCCACATACCAACATGATGTGGGTGATCTACCCGCTCACCTGGACGTGGGTCAATTGGCCACCCTCGTGTAATTAAGGTCCCTTTCGCCGTGCGGATGGGGTAAAGCACTGGTTTTTTTAGAATATCTTCCCCAGGGTTGAAAAAAGATGTAAAGGGCTGATCATCATAGCTTATATCAACCGTTTTGGTAACTTCGTTGGCAATTACTTTGATTCTTTGGGCCTTTAAAGTGTTGGTAATAGCCATAACAAAGCCTACTAATAATATAAGCACCCAAGCAAGTTTGTCGAGTAAAAAAGTGCGGTTTTTTAAATTTTTTATCATTTTAAAGATATTTATTTGTTAATATTTCTTGCGTTTCTATTTTCTTTGAATTGCCTCCAGCTTTAGCTGGTGGAATCAGAGTCATTAAATTTCTGAAAGCCAAATTTAGTAATGAATTCCTCATATTCATCTTTGAATGTTTTAGTTTTATGATGTTCCTCCTGATTTTTAATGTAATTTCTTACCCGATTAAGCTGCGAAAGTGAAACTGATACGGCAAAATACTCATCTTGCCATTGTAGTTTTTCAGCAATTATATTTTGCTTATTAAACCAAAATGCAGACTCCCCTTTAATTAATTGCATTATTTTACTCATTGTTTGTTCTGCTCCAAGTGAAATTAAACAGTGGCAATGATCATTATACCCATTTATAAAATCAATAAATATCTCCTTCTCTCTACTATTTTTTAAAATATGCTGCCACATGCTTTCTCTAATTTCTTTTGTTTGTAAATAAGGAGCTCTGTTTTTTGTACTCCAAACAAAATGAATATAAACACTTATTTGTGGCATAGCTTTGTCTTTTTTTTAATGCAATTGTTTTTGGCTAAAGCCAATTATCTGCTCATTTTTTTCCACTGGCTAAAGCCAGTGGCAATTCAAAGCCAGTGGCAATTTTGAATTGCCTCCAGCTTTAGCTGGAGTTTAAAATTCAAATTAGCAAATTGGCTTTAGCCAAAACCCTTTCAATAGTCCTTTGTAAATTAAAACAAATTGCAAACATAAGTTTGTTCTTACTAAAGCCAATAGAAATATCTTCACCAGCTTCTATTCAAATGCACAAATCTGGCTCCAATTTTGAATCGCCTTTAGCTGGAGCTTAATATTCAAATTAGCGAAATTGGCTTTAGCCAAAACTCTTTCAATAATTATTTGCAAATTAACACAAACTTTACTCAAAGGATATCCTGTAAAAAAGCATCTAGTAATTTAAATACTGCAACAGTTTTGAATTGCTTCCAGCTTTAGGAAGATCCTGAAAAAAAAATAGCCGCCGGATTTCCGACGGCTATCAATTTAGGGTTAGAGATTAAGGTAATTAGTTTTTAATATCCTGGGTTTTGGGGGAAATTCGTTTTTCCATCAATGGCTCTATCAATCTGTATTTGAGGAATCGGTCTCAAAATATGATACTCTTTAATATTTGGTGCTGCTTGTGGATTGTATTTTTTTACTCTTTCCAATAAATTTCCCCAACGCTTCAAATCCAACCAACGAAATTGCTCGCCAATAAGCTCACGCTCACGCTCTTCGTACATAAAATCCATGGTGGCTTGGTCTTCTGTTATCTGCATTTGGGCTGTTTTCCCCGCAAAAGCGGCTCTAGCTCTTACAATGTTTATGTTTTTTGTAGCTTCGGCTTTGTCTCCAGTTAGTATTTGAGCTTCGGCTAATAATAGATGAGTTTCAGCTAAACGCATCATGAAATAATCTCGCCCTCCTTCAAATTGAGTGCGGTCAATTCTGGCAGGGTCCATTTGTTTTCTTAAACCCAAGAAAAGACGTTCGTCATATCTACTAGGCACTAAAACTTGGTATTTTCTTTTTGCTCTTTCAGCTACTGACATTTCAAAACCTGGTAAAAACATACTAGTATCACCTCGAGCATAGGTAACTTTTGGTTTAGAGGTATCGAAAAAAGTATTATAAGTACCTGGGTTGTTTGAAAGGAAGGTATCATTGAATGTTTTTTTGTATCTGCTGTCATTTTCTCTGTCTTTAAATACGACTTCGTAAGTATATGGAGTAGGCCGGAATCTTTTGAACGGACGACCATTTTCAGTATCACGAAGCATACCTGCCTGAGTATCGTATTCCATTAAGAAAAATACGTGAGCATTATTACCCCCACCATTATTAAGTGGGTCTCTTGTGTATTGCACCGACATAATGATTTCGTCGTTTATCTCATTTCCCAAACGATGTACCGCAGCAAAGTCAGGTAATAGTTTTAGCCCGTAGTTATTAATCACACTTTGGAAAAGTGGAATAGCCTTAGTGAAATCATCTCCTGCTTTTGCCTCTGATGTTCCTTTTGTTAGATATACTTTTCCCAACAAGTGTTCTGCCGCAGGGCGAGTTGCACGACCATATTGAGTTGACTTTGACTTTGCTTCCAGATCAGGTATAGCTTCTGTCAAATCTTTGATAATTGCTGCGTATTGAGCTGCAACCGTTGAGCGCTTCACATCTTTTGTGGGTGCTAATGTTTCGGTCATTCTTAAATCTACTCCCCCAAATAGTTGGGTTAATAAAAAGTAGTGGTGAGCCCTGATAAACTTCGCTTCGGCAATTCTTTGTTTTTTTACAACATCTGCTATTCCAGTAACATTTGCTGAACGCTCAAGGACAGCATTACAAGTATTGATTCCTCTGTAAAACTCATCCCAAATCTGTTGAACGTGCCCGTTTCGGGTATCAAAGTCGTTGGTATAAGTATTCATGAATTTCCAGCTACCGTCTGCACCATTGGTGTAAGTATCTGTTCCAAAAATAGTAAAATTGTTGCCAGCTTCGGTACCATACCAAGTTCGCAAAGATGTATAAGCTGAATTGACTGCATCATCAAGACCTTTTGCCGTATTGATATAATCGTTAGGAATTTGTGAAATTACTTCCTCATTTAATACATCTTGGCAAGACTGAGTACTCAAAAGAGCAATACTCATCAAACCAATTTTTGCATAATTTAAAAATATATTTTTCATTATTATAATTTTTTTTAAGTAAAATGTCAAAAGAATTATTAAAACTTCACGCCCAAACCAACAGTGATGGTTCGAATGGCAGGAGAAATATTTGCATTGATATCTCCACCACCTACGCCCTGCTCACCGTCAACAAAAGTTTCAGGATCCATACCTTTGTACTTGGTAATGTACTGTGAGAAAATAAATGGTTGCTGAATGCTTGCGAAGATTCTCAAACCATCCATCTTCAATTTTGAAGCAAAATTAGAAGGCACGTTATATCCAATATTTATATTACGTATTTTTATGAAAGAGCCATCAAAATACTGTAGTGAGCTGTTATATTTAGGAAACTCTTGGGTTACAACTGGTTGAGGAAAGTCGTTTGTTGGGTTGTTTGGTGTCCAGTAATTGATATTCAAATTATTGTAACGTCCAGCCAAGGCATTTTGGCCAGTATGGAATGTGCTTCTAATAAACTGACCAAATCTACCAAATATAAATACTGATAAATCAAAGCCTTTGTAAGTAAAACGGTTGGTGAGACCAAGCGTAAAATCAGGAACTGCCGAACCCAAAATCTGACGGTCATCAGCATTGATTTTTCCATCACCATTTACATCTTGAATTCTAACTTGCCCAACTTTATCGCCAAATGATTTAGCTAAATCTGCTTCATTGGTTTGCCAGATACCTGTTTTCTTTAAATCAAAGAAAACTGTGAGTGGTTGTCCAATAAAACGTCCTGCTGCAATGTCATCAACTTTACCATTGGCCAATTCAATAATTGCTTCACGGTTACGGTTGAAAATGAAATCCGTAGTCCACTTAAATCCACCTTTATCAACATTTGTGCTACCAATGGTCAATTCAAGACCTTTGTTTCGAGTTTGACCAATATTTGTAGTGAAACCACCAAAACCAGTTGAAGTTGGAAGTGGCTGAGGAGCTAAGAGGTCAGTTGTATTAGTAACATAGTATTCAGCACTACCCGATAATCTTCCTGCGAAGAAACTAAAGTCTAAACCCATATTTTGAGTAGTTGAAGTTTCCCATTTCAAATCAGGATTTCCGATAGTACCTGGGCGATAGCCAAATGCAGCGGTATTATCCCAAGCATAAGATGTACGCCCCAATAGAGCCTGCGTTTGATATGGGTTAATTCCTTGATTACCAACCGCTCCATAACTCAAACGAAGTTTTAATTGGTCGATAAATTTAACATTTTTTAGAAATGATTCATCTGAAATATTCCAACCTAATGCTACTGATGGAAAGTAACCATATTTGGTATTTGCTCCAAAACGAGAAGAACCATCGGCACGTAAGGTTGCTGTCAATAAGTATTTTTCTTTGTAGTCATAATTGATACGACCCATATAAGAAAGCAATGTCCATTGAATCAAGTTAGTACCTGCCCCAGTAATTTGGCTGGCAGCTCCTAAATTATAGTACGATTGAGACTCTGCGGGAATACCCAAAACACTAATATTTGACCTGTCATCTCTATCTCTTTGAATAGATTGTAGGGCAGTTACGCCAAAATTGTGAACTTGGTTAAATTTTTTGTTATATGAAACTATATTTTCCAAAGTGTAATTTAGCAGAAACTGTTCGTTTATGCTACCAGTTGAAGCACCACCTCTACGTTCATTAGTTTGAGAACCTGTAAAACGTCCATTACGGGCAACTGTAAAATCGGGTCCGAAATTCACACGGTATTTTAATCCTTCAATAATATCCCACTCACCATATACGCTATTGAAGATTCTGTAACGTTTAGTTTCATCTACTTGAGCACCAGGTACTATTTCGGCCAATGGATTGGTACGTAAACCATCTAATGTTGGCAAGAAAATCAAGTTACCTTTGTCGTCGAAGGGTTTGCCAAGTGGATTTTCTGCCATTGCACCACCAATTGGGTTGTAAAACTCTCCGTTTCTCTTACTCAATACTGCTAACGACGAAATACCAACTCTTAGTTTGTTATTTATCTTATGGTCAAGGTTTACTCTGAAAGTTCCACGAGTAAAATCTTGCTTTCTTACTACACCAATATCTTGAAAGAAGTTTCCTGAAATATTGAAGGTAGTTTTTTCTGAACCACCCGAAACAGCTAATTGATGGCTTTGAATCGCACCACTTTGTAGCATTGCCTCAACATAATCAGTGCTTCTGCCAAGATTGATACTTTCTAATTCAACTGCTTCAAAGATTTTTGCATCAGCATCAGCAGTGGCAGCTCCTAATGGGTATTGACCAACAGCACGGCGTGATTCTCTTTTGTAATCGGCAAATTGCCCGCCATTCATTACACCCACTGTGTTTAATCTATCGTTTACACCAATATAAGAGTCCCAAGAAACTTGGGTTTTACCCGCTTTTCCTCTTTTTGTGGTAATGATTACTACTCCGTTGGCACCTCTCGAACCATAGATAGCTGTTGACGAAGCATCTTTCAAAACCTCCATCGAAGTAATGTCATTTGGGTTAATGTCATCAATACCACCAGATAATGGAATACCGTCAACTACAAACAAAGGGTCGTTTGAGGCATTAAACGATCGACGACCACGAATACGAATCTGTGGGCCAGCACCCGGCTTACTTCCCGCTTGCGAAACCTCAACTCCTGCCGCACGACCTTGCAAGGCCTGGCGAGCGTTGGTTATAGGTAATTCTGAAATTTCTTTCGAACTAATCGAAGAAATGGCGCCAGTCATTTGGCTTTTCTTTTGTGTACCATAACCAACTACTACTACTTCATCCAATGCTTTGGTATCTGCAGTCAAGGATAAATTAATCACTGTTTTACTTCCAACAGGTACCTCTTGACTTAAAAAGCCAATAGAAGAAATCAATAATGTTGCGTTGGAGCCAACACCTAATTTAAAATTTCCTGAAGCATCGGTTGTTGTACCTCTATTGGTACCTTTTATTAAAATACTTGCCCCAGGTAGGCCGTCTCCTGTTCCATCAGAGATTTTTCCGCTGATTTGGCTTTCTTGAGCGTTGGACACGAAGCTTAACAATGATACAAATACCATTATCAAAACGCTCCGTGAAAACATTTGTAATTGTTTTCTCATTTTTTATTTAGTTTTTTGTTTAAAAAGATGGGTTTATCAATTCTTTAATAGGCCTCATTCCATCTTTTTAAATGAAACCTACACTACTGAAATTAAAATTATACTCTAATTTTTTAGAAAAAGATACCTTATAAGGCATTTTAGAACTACGAATTACCGATTTATTTGGTAAAATTCAAAGATTTAATTGTAAATATTTTACGCAATCGTTGTCGAAGTTTTATTATATAAAGGAATAGTGCAATTTTTTAGGGAAACATATTTGATTTGCTAAGATTTTTGAATAGACAGTAATTTGAATGGATTTAATTAATTCGCTGAAACGTTTTTATTTTATAATCGATTGGTAAACAACATCATGAATTTTACGTCGGATTTTCAAAGAATTAACCCGATTATTATTGGTATTGGGGTATACTCTATTGGTGAGGAAAATAAATATCAAGTTGTATTTCGGGTCGACCCAAACCATTGTACCCGTATAACCAGAGTGGCCATAAGAAGAGGCAGATGCATCCCCTGATATATAATTACTATCAAAGCTTTCTGATTGTTTGTCCCAGCCCAATGTACGGTGACTTTTTACAGAACCAGATTGGGTGAATAATTCAATAGTTTTTGAATCGAAAAAGGTTAAATTCCCGTAGCTCCCTTGGTTAAGGTTCATCTGGAATAATTTTGCCAAATCAATTAAGCTACCAAAGAGGCCCGCATGGCCCGCCACTCCTCCTAGCATAGCGGCTTGCTGGTCTTGTACGGTACCTTTTATTTGAATCCCCCTGAAGGAGAGATCGTTTTCTGTTGGAGCAACTTGGTCAAGGCTGATTTTTTCAAAAATATTAAAGCCTGTTCTTTCCAAACCTAAAGGCTTAAAAAAAGTAGTTTCACAATATTTATCAAGTGGCAAATTAGTGATTCTTTCCACTACTTTTTGTAAAATCATTAAGCCCAAATCTGAGTATAAAAAGGGGAAGTCGCCAAACCTGCTTCTTCTTGAAATTAATGGTGAATCTATGACCCATTGCCAAAGTGAATCTTTCAAGGTTTGATTTCCATAAATTCCAGTTGCAACCGTAAAGGGAAATTCTGCAGATTTTTCAAATCTATAATAGGTAGTATCGAGGTTTCGTTTTTTCTTTGTGTTTTCCCAAAAAGGCAAATAACCATGTAAGCCAGCTTGATGATATAGCAAATTGGTAATTGTAATATTTTGTTTGTTCGTAGAATCGAGTTCTGGCAAATAAAATGATGCTTTTTGATTTAAATCAAGCAAATTTTGATCATAAAGTTTCATTACAGCCTGTAATGTTGAGCCTACTTTTGTGATGGATGCAAGGTCATAAACTGTGTAAGGTGTTACTTTTTGGCTTGATTCATATTTTAAATTACCGTATCCTTTGGTGTAAGCAATTTTACCATTCCGAGCAATAAGTAAATTGCACCCAGGAAAAATTTTTTGAGCAATTGCGTTATTTACAATATTATCAATTCTAGTTAGCGCTATTGAATTTATATCCACTGCTTCGGGAAGGCTAAAACCAAGTATATTGGCAGATGCAATATCAATCCCATCTCCTACTTTATATTTATCGTCAACAGAAACTGGGAGTTTTCCTTTTGCTGGCAAGGCTCCAAATATTACTTGTGCGGCAGCTTCTTGCGCAAGAGGGTCTTCTTCGTAACCGCAAACGATATTTTCAATTTCAGGAAAATAGCGCAAACCATAAGGGCTGCCCAATACTACCAATATAACCTTAGTGCGTTTTTGAAGCTTGCTTAAAAAAGAAATTGTGGTAGGCGAAATATTATACCGCCTTGAAGGATTTGTGCTTAGACGATGCAAACTAACTACTACAATTTTATTCGAATCCAAACTATTGAGTATTTTATTGTACCAAACCTCGTCAGACCTCGACTCGTTAATATACAATTGAAATGGGGCAAATTTTAATAACGTTTTTTGGAAAGTATTGCCAATTTCGGCACCAATGGCAATCGAAACCAACTCTTTTGTGTTTTCAATATTAGCTAATGGAATTAATTTCTGGGCATTATTGGCTACTGTTATGGCATTTTCATATAAAATTTGTTTTAACCCCAAATATTTTTGCTGGTTGAGGTCTTCATTTATGTTTTCTTTAATTACCACTTTTTTAGTGTTAAGGCCAGCCCAGTATTTCGCTTTTAATATTTTTTTAACTCTAAAATCAATATCTTCTAAAAGTGTTTTTTTGTTGTTTACAGCTGCTTTTATTTTGTTTATTCCAGCAATTGCACTTTCGGGCATAAGCATCAGGTCGTTTCCAGCCATAAAAGCTTGAAGTTCAATATCTCCAGCACTGCTGGCATTATCTGTGGCGCCTTTCATATTGAGCGCATCGGTGATGATAAGACCACGAAATCCCATTTTATTTTTCAAAATTCCCGCTACAACGTTACCTGAAAGTGAGGTGGCAATATTCCGAGTATCAATACTTGGTACAAGCAAATGACCCGTAATTACCGACATAAGGCTGTCTTTAATCATTTCTTGAAAAGGGTACAAGTCGATATCTATTAACCTTTCAAGGCTATGGTTTATTTTTGGTAAGCTATAGTGAGAGTCCGTAGCAGCATCGCCATGGCCAGGAAAATGCTTTGCATTGGCAATAACTCCATTGTGCTGAAGGCCTTTCATGTAAGCGATTGCTTTTAGTGCTACATTTTTTTTATTTTCACCAAAAGACCGAAACCCAATCACTGGGTTTTGGCTATTGCTATTCACATCAGCGTCTGGGGCAAAATTAAGGTGAATGCCTAGTCGTTTAAATTGTTCGGCAATATCGCCACCCATTTTATATAGCAATGAATTGTCTTGAATTGCCCCTAAAGTAATTGCTTTGGGGTAGGATATAACATTACTTAGGCGCATACCCAAGCCCCATTCGCCATCAAAAGTGATTAACAAAGGCACTTTGGCCAAATCTTGATACCTATTAGTTAAATTTGCTTGATCACTAGGCGTTCCTTGCATAAAAATCAAACCCCCAATATTGTATTTTTCTATTAAATCATCAACTTTCTGATACTCTCCTTCACCTTGATTGGAATAGGCAGCCACAATAAATAATTGTCCAATTTTCTGATCGGTACTCATTGAGTTAAACATACTATCTACCCAAACGCTTTCCTGGTCAATAAAATATTTTTGTGGGGTTATTTCGCTTACCAATTTTTTACTAAGAATTGGGGCAATTAGGGAATCTAGTTCCAAAATTTTAGATTCAGGAAAAATAAAAAACAGAAATAAAAATAGAATTCTTATTAACATAATATGGTAATTCTTAGCTTGTACAAATAGGGCAAAACATTGTTTTTGGGTCTAGAATGATTTTTATTAGGACGGCTGAATAGTGGGAAATTCTGCGCAATTTAAAGAATTTACCATTGGTATTAATTTATAAGATAAACCTATTTAATACAAAGATATTGTTCCAAATAATTAATCCATTGATAATTAATAGAATCAAAAAAATCTTCTGTTTCGATTCCAAAATGAAACCGCTAACTTTGCAAACCAATTTCAAAAGTAATTCCAAAAAGGTATGCTTGACATTATTCATCTTTTGCCAGATTCAATTGCTAACCAAATAGCAGCAGGCGAAGTGGTGCAGCGGCCAGCATCGGCTGTAAAAGAGCTACTGGAAAATGCAATTGATGCCAAAGCAACTAATATTCATTTAATTGTAAAAGAGGCCGGCAAATCATTAATTCAAGTTATTGACAATGGTACCGGTATGTCTGAAACTGATGCTAGAATGTGCTTTGAAAGGCATGCAACATCAAAAATCAGAAATTCGGAAGACTTATTTACCCTTACAACTATGGGCTTTCGAGGCGAAGCAATGGCCTCTATTGCAGCTATTGCACAAGTAGAAATGCGCACTCGCCGTCAGTCAGATGAAGTAGGTATTTTATTGAAAATTGAAGGCTCAGACCTGAAAGCGCATGAGCCTATACAAGCGCCTATGGGCACTAATATTCAGGTAAAAAATTTGTTTTTCAATGTGCCCGCTCGCCGAAACTTTTTGAAAAGTAATTCAGTGGAACTAAGGCACATTATTGATGAGTTTCAGCGAATAGCTTTGGCCAATCCGATGGTAAGTTTTTGGATGTACAATGCTGAAGAAGAAGTATATAACCTACCTGCTGGCCGGCTCAGTAAGCGAATAATTGATCTTTTTGGGAAAAATTACCAACAGCAAATGGCACCTTGCAATGAAGTTACTGACTTCCTGAAAGTGATTGGTTATATTGGTAAACCCGATTTTGCCAAGAAAACAAAGACTGAGCAATTCTTTTTCGTAAACGGCCGTTTTATAAAATCTGGTTATTTGCACCATGCTGTTATGACAGCTTTTGCTGGCATGCTGCAGGAAGGCTCACATCCCTTTTATGTATTATTTTTGGAAATAAACCCCTCCAGAATTGACATAAATGTGCATCCTACAAAAACTGAGATTAAGTTTGACGACGAGCGGTCTGTATATGCGGTGGTATCAGCTGCCTGCCGAAAAGCCATGAGCCAGTACAATCTCAACCCAAGTATCGACTTTGAGTCGGAAATGAATATTGATTTTCTGGCTCCAAACAGCAGGCCAATTGCTGAGAAAACCATCGAGAAAACCACAGATTACCGCCCAAATATTGAAGTAAATAGCCTTCAAAAAGCTAATTTGGGTAATTGGCAAAAGCTTTACGAGGGCTTTGAACCAAAGGCTTTTGAAAGAAATAGCGCAATAAGTCAAGAAGATATCATTTTTAAATCGAAGGCCGCTCCTCATGATAACTATGAATCCGAAACTTTTAAAAGCAACATAAACAAGAGCGAAAATATTGCCGAAAGTTTGTTGAACGATAGTTCGAACGCAATACAAATTCACAACCAATTTTTGTTGATTCAAGTAAAGTCCGGGCTGCTATTAATTGACAAAAAAAGAGCTTATGAGCGTATAATTTTTGATCAATACAAATCTATTTTGGATAAAAATCAGCAGGCGGCTTCACAACAATTGCTTTTCCCAATTACGATTGACCTAAATACTGCTGATATGCAATTAGTGGCTGATATTGAAACAGAAATTGCTAATTTGGGCTTTACTTTCAATCCAATCGGCAACAATTCATTGATAATCAATGGAGTGCCCGCCGATATTTTGGATGAAAATACACAAGAAATATTTGAAAGTTTACTAGAGCAATTCAAACAAAATAAAGCGGAACTTTCGATTGATAAGAAGGAAAACCTGGCTCGCTCATTTGCTAAAAGAGCCGCCTCACAACAGGCTAATTTACTGCAATCAACTGAAATACACTTACTGGTCGATCAACTTTTTGCAAGCACCAATCCGCAATTTACCACAACTGGCGAACCAATTATGCGTATAGTTTCTTTGGAAAAATTAGCGGGGATTTTGAAGGGATAATTATTGAAAATTTAATTAGCTTCAATTCATCACATTTTATTGGTAATTAATTTATTTTTTAATTAATTTTCCTAAAAACTAAATAAATATCCATTTCATAAATATTTAGTGAACAAATAAATATCAATTAATTAATGCTTAACAATCTCACCCCAGTAGTTCGTAATCTTTTGATAATCAATGTGGTAGTTTTCTTTTTAGGAAACTTTGTACAGTTGGACTTAACGGCAATGTTTGGCCTAAGAAATTTTCAGGCTGATACTTTTAAGCCATATCAAATAGTAACTTATATGTTTTTGCACGGCGGTTTAGGTCACCTTTTTTCAAATATGTTTGGCCTATTTATGTTTGGGTCAATGTTGGAGCGTATTTGGGGGGCACAAAGGTTTTTGTTTTTCTACTTTTTTACTGGAATAGGGGCGGGGTTACTTTATTTGGGCATCAATTATTATGAAATGGATAAAGTACAAAAGGCAATTGCTATTTATGCTGACCACCCATCGCCAGAAAGTTTTTTAGGCTACATAAATAAATACGTTGGCGACCTTACTTTTGGATCAAATGAGTTCATTCAAAACTTCAAAGCAAACCCCTCAGATAAATCTATAATTAAAGAAACCCTAAGTTTCATTCAAACAGACTATTTAAGGCAATTGAATATCCCAATGGTTGGTGCCTCAGGAGCCATTTTTGGAATATTAATGGCATTTGGCTATTTGTTCCCTAATACCGAAATGATGCTTTTGTTTTTCCCATTTCCAATAAAAGCTAAATATTTTGTAACTTTTTATGGTTTGTATGAGTTATATGCAGGGATACAACGCTCTCAAGGTGACAATGTAGCGCATTTTGCCCACCTTGGAGGTATGTTGTTTGCCATAATATTATTGAAATATTGGGGTACTGAAAGAAATAAATTCTATTAATATTTGGTATCAATAAACCTTTTTCATATATTAATCGTAATTATTTGAGTAAGGTATGTTTTCTTAAAATAAAAATGCAATGACTGGTATATTTGACGATTTTCGCAATGCCTTTCGCAAGCCCAACAATGGGCTTTTGCAAATCATCTTTATAAATATTATAGTTTTTTTAGTGTTAATATTATCAAAAGTAGTGTTAACTCTAACTGGATTTTCAGGTTTTTACGAAACATTTGTAAGTAAAATATCGATCCCTTCATCTTTAAATAAATTTTTATTCCAGCCTTGGTCTATTTTCACCTACTTTTTTGCCCATACCGACTTTTTTCATATACTTTTCAATATGCTGTTTTTATATTGGTTTGGGGGCCTAGTGCATGAGTATTTGGGCAATAAGCGACTAGTAAATGTTTATATTTTAGGAGGCATAATTGGTGGTTTGTTATTTATGATAGCTTATAATTTAATACCCTATTTTAAGCCTTTAATTGATAATTCATTGATGCTAGGGGCCTCCGGAGCAGCTTTTGCAGTTGTAGTAGCAGCGGCAACTCTACTCCCCAATTACACTTTTATGTTATTATTTATTGGCCCTGTTCGTATAAAATACATAGCGCTTTTTTATATTATTGTTTCTTTTGCAAGTACAGTTGGAACCAATGCAGGTGGGAATATTGCACATTTAGGTGGTGCTTTGATAGGTTATATTTATGTAAAACAATTACAAAAAGGGGTTGATTTAGGGAGTCCAATTTCTGCTGTTTTCGACTTTATTAGAAGTCTTTTTGTTGAGGTGCCTCAAAAACCTCAAATGAAAGTTACCCATCGCAGCTATACAAATGTTGGCTATAAACAAACCGCTCATTTTACTGCAGATGATGCCCCTAATGAAAATGAAGTAGATGAATTACTCGATAAAATTTCCAAATCGGGCTATGAAAGCCTTACTAAGGATGAAAAATTAAAACTTTTCAAGGCCAGTCAAAAGTAAACACATAAGAGAATATTTGGAGTTGTCGTTTCAAAATAATTTTGTTATTTATTCTATGCAAAATTTGGTAATTTTGTAACGTTACACTTTTATAAAACAATTGTTAATTTTATCAAGTTTTATAAAAACAGTTATTACCTAATAATAAATATGCCTATCGATTCTGGTACCCTTTTGGGTGAAATTAATTACCCATCCGATTTGCGAAAGCTTAAAAAAAGCCAATTAAGCCAAGTTTCAGCCGAATTACGCCAATTTATTATTGACATGGTGTCGGTTTATGGTGGCCACTTTGGGGCAAGTTTAGGTGTAGTGGAGCTTACTGTAGCATTGCATTATGTATTCAATACCCCCGACGACCAAGTTATTTGGGATGTAGGCCACCAAGCGTACGGTCACAAAATATTGACTGGTCGTAAAGAAGAGTTTCATACCAATCGACTTTATAAAGGCCTTTCCGGCTTTCCCAAACGAAAAGAATCGGAATATGACGCCTTTGGTGTAGGGCATTCATCAACATCAATTTCTGCAGCTTTGGGTATGTCGGTGGCTTCCAATTATTTGGGAGAAAAGCAAAGGCAGCACGTGGCTGTAATTGGCGACGGCTCCATGACAGGCGGCATGGCTTTCGAAGCCATGAACCATGCTGGCGATATTGGCAATAATATGCTTATTGTTTTGAACGACAATTGTATGGCAATTGACCCTAATGTTGGGGCATTAAAAGAGTATTTGACAGACATCACTACCTCAAAATCGTACAACCGTATGCGAGATGAGATTTGGAATATGTTGGGTAAAATAAGTCATTTCGGGAAGTCTGCACAAGAAATTGTTTCAAAAATAGAGAATGGGCTAAAAGCAACCATTTTAAAGCAATCCAACCTTTTTGAATCATTGAATTTGCGATATTTTGGCCCAGTTGATGGTCATGATGTAGAACATTTGGCTACTGTTTTAAAAGACTTGAAGGGAATACCTGGACCTAAAATATTGCATGTACTTACCGTAAAAGGTAAAGGTTATGCTCCCGCCGAAAAGGATCAAACCATTTGGCATGCACCTGGTAAGTTCGATAAGATTACCGGAGAAATAAAAAAGAAAACTTTTGACACCCCTCAAGCACCTAAATACCAAGATGTATTCGGCCATACAATTGTGGAATTGGCTGAGAAAAACATGAAAATAGTGGGTGTAACTCCAGCTATGCCATCCGGTAGCTCTCTAAATATTATGATGAAAGCAATGCCCGATCGTGCTTTTGATGTGGGAATTGCGGAGCAACATGCCGTTACTTTTTCAGCAGGAATGGCCACGCAAGGGCTTACTGTTTTTTGTAATATTTATTCTACTTTTATGCAACGTGCTTATGATCAAGTAATTCACGATGTATGCATTCAAGAATTACCCGTTATATTTTGTCTTGACCGTGCTGGTTTTGCAGGTGCCGATGGACCAACTCATCATGGTGCTTACGATATTGCTTTTATGCGCTGCTTGCCCAATATGATAGTTGCAGCTCCTATGAATGAGCAGGAGCTCCGAAATATTATGTATACCGCCTCTTCAGACGAATTTAAGAAAAATAAAAAAGCAATTTCAATTCGCTATCCTCGTGGTGAAGGCGTAATGCCCAACTGGCGAACTCCTTTGGAAATGCTGCAAATTGGAAAAGGGCGAAAAATATCCTCTGGATCCACTGGAAAAGATGGTGAAAAAATAGCTATTTTAACCATTGGCCATATTGGAAACTATGCTGTTGAGGCTTGTAGAATATTACGCTTAGAAGGCGTAGACCCTGCCCATTATGATTTACGATTTGTAAAACCACTTGACAGTGAGCTACTTACAGAGGTTTTTGAAAATTTTGATAAAATAATTACTGTTGAAGATGGTTGCCTTCAAGGAGGCTTCGGAACTGCCGTTGCCGAGTGGATGCTCGACCATGAATATTCATCTCAAATAAAAAGATTAGGTATTCCCGATGCCATTATTGAACACGGTGAGCAAGCCCAGCTGCACCATGAAGTGGGTATTGATGTTGAGGGAATTGTGAAAGCCGTTCTAGAATTTGTGAATATGGAGGTTGTTGAAGTGTAGTGATAGCTTTAAAAATCTTCTCGTTCAATTGCTTTTTGCGAATCAACATTAGAAAAATACAACAATTATGGCTAATTTTGTTATAAAAATTAACCATTTATCATGACAATTCATCACGAAGGCTTTAAAACTATTTCAATAACTACACTATTTATAATTGTGCTAAATTGGTCAATGGCCACTTTTTTCACAGAAAATGATCTCTTAAGAAAAATAGTAATCGCCGCATCTGTATTGTTAGCGGTAACTATTTTACAGTTTTTTAGAAAACCAAAACGTTCCACTAAACTAAACCCAAAGCATATTATTGCGCCCGCCGATGGGAAAGTGGTTGTAATTGAGGAAACTGTTGAAAATGAGTACTTTAAAGGTCCTCGTCGCCAGGTTTCTATATTCATGTCGCCCTTAAATGTGCATATTAACTTCAACCCAATATCTGGTATTGTGAGCTTTTTTAAATATCATCCAGGTAAGTTTTTGGTAGCTTGGCACCCCAAAAGCAGCACCAAAAACGAACGTACCACGGTAGTTGTGATGCAAGAAAGTGGCACGGAGGTTTTATACCGTCAAATCGCAGGCGCCATGGCTCGCCGTATTTGTTGGTATGTAAAAGAAGGACAAACTGTAACCCAAGGAGAAGAGTTTGGTTTTATTAAGTTTGGCTCTAGAGTTGATATTTTCCTACCGCTTAACGCCAAAATATTGGTGAATCTTAATGATAAACCTGTTGGTGGTGAAACAGTGATTGCGGAATTAGTATAAATGAGGTATCAGGTTTGAGGTATCAGGTTTGAGGCATCAGGTTTGAGGGTTCAAATCTTTTACTTGACTTTAAGGCTTAACAGAAATCTAATTGACTCTTTTTAAACCCGAAACAAAACACCTGATACCTCATCCCTATCACCTCTTTTTAAAAACTACATCTTCCAACCCTCACGGTATTCTCTTGTAACAAATTGATTACCAGCCTCAAAATTGGTAATTCGCATATTTGGGCCATCCCAAAGTAACTTTTTACGGCCTGGGTATTCATATTCTTGTAGCCAACTTTTTTCCTTGGCTTCTTCTCTATAAAAGGCAGATTTTATGGCCAAATTCCCCATCAAAACGGTTTCTGTGAATGGCCCAGAATAATCGAAAGAGGAGCTCAAAGGCTTGTGCTTGCCATAGCCATCTCTAATGGCTTGTAACCATTGTTGGTAATGACCTTCGTCGTCAGCACCCTTTACTCTTGGTATAGATATTGGCACTTTAGCTGCTGCATCTTTTAAGTTTTTCTCTGGCCAAATGGTTGGATTTTCTCCATATAAACCACACATTAATACTCCTTTTGTACCAATCATTAGGACTCCTCCATCCCAAGCGCCCAATTTTACATTGGCAGGAATTTGATCAGGCCGCTCTGGCTGAATGCCCCCATCATACCAAGTCATTTTCACGTCCTTTTTGCCAGGTCGAGGAAACTTAAGGTGAATTGTAGAAGCGGATGGAAAGCTATCTGGGAAATATCCTTGTTTGAAAGAACCCACCCAAGTATCGGCCATACTTGCCTCTACTTCAGATGGATAGCCCAATTTTAATATTCGATAAGGAGGGTCCATCATATGGCAGCCCATATCGCCGAGGGCCCCCGTTCCATAGGCCGTCCAACCTCTCCAATTGAATGGGTGATAGGCGGGATTATAGTCTTCCCAAGCGGCAGGCCCCAGCCAAAGATCCCAGTCTATTTGTTTAGGTACTTCAAACTTTCCTGTTGGCTTGGCAATCCCTTGTGGCCAAACTGGTCTGTTTGTCCATACATGTACACGGCTACAGTCACCAATGAGGCCTGCATTGTACCACTCTTGCATACGCCGCACCCCATCACCAGAGGAGCCTTGGTTGCCCATCTGGGTAACTAATTTGTTTCTTTTTGCCGCCTCAGTCAATTTTCTAACTTCAGCAATATTATGTGCCAAAGGTTTTTGTACATAAACGTGTTTGCCCAACTGCATGGCAGCCATAGCAATCACATAATGGGTGTGGTCTGGAGTTGTTACGGTAATTGCATCAATATCTTTCTCTTTTTCCAACATTTCCCGAAAATCTTTGTATTTGTTGGCTTTTGGCCATTTGGTAACGGCCTCTTTTGCGTTATCAAAATCGATATCGCATAGGGCGGCTATATTATTTCGACCGTTGTCCCAAATACCATTGAGGTCAACAATGCCTTTTCCTCCACATCCTACCCCTGCCAAGTTGAGCTTGTCAGAGGGTGCAATAAATCCCTTTCCTATTACATGGCGAGGCACAATATAAAAACTTGAAGCGGCTATAACTGATTTTTTAAGAAAATCTCTCCGGGAATTGTTTGTATTTTTTTGCATGAAAATGATGTTAAAAATTACGATTAATTGTTTTATATTTTATTAAAATTTCATTTTAATCTACAACTATTTTGGTTTATATGTTTTTTTCAATCACCAATCCAAAGCTTACTATATCGGGCAATGGATTTTGTCTCATAAACTGCTTAACTTTAATAGTATATTTACCCTTCTTTGAAAACTTTAACGACTTGTATACCAATATTTTATGATCAAAAATATCACCTAAACCCGTGCCAAATGGTTCACCTGTTTTTTCGTTGGCTAGCATGAGCTCATCTAATTTTTCTTCAATTTGGGTACCCTTTTCATCCATTAAATAGCGAGTTACATACAAATTATAATAAGGGTATGATACACTGTTTCTCACATTATAAAACAAACTATAGCTGATATTGGAATCCTCTATTTCAAATTCAAATTTGCATTCATCTTTTATTTGCCATTTGGCATTATCAAAATCTTTATTTTGGTTAAAAACTGTTTTTTTATCACAAGAAAAGTTTATAATAGTAATTATTGTTATTAGAAAACAACCAAGAAGTTTACTTTTTATTTTAATCATTTATGCAATTTTTTACTTAGTCGTCATTTTTTTAATCTCCTTCACGGAAGCCTTTCTTATGATTTCTTTTTTTGTGAATTCTATACGCCAAAGACTGTTTTTTTCTGATAAAACTGGCGAAGTGAACAATTGAACCTCCCCGCCACGAAGAGCTTGTAAGTTGGGCCCAATCGAAATGTTTTTATTTAAACTATATTGGCTGGCTTCAATAATTTGCTTCTCTTTTGGGTCAAGGTTTTGCAAATCTGTATTTAGTAAATCAATCTTGTTAATTTTCACCTTATATTCATCTTCTAACGATTTAACGGCTACATTATTAGCATTCAATTTTTTCACTATTTCATTGCCCCATTCATTAGCAAAGGCTACAATTTGTGGTGCTGTTATTCTTTTCACCTCTGTATTTTTCATTTCCGCAACCATCTGACTGGTATCGATCCTCTTGGGATTACAGCCAATAGCAATTATAAATAAAGTTAGATACTTAAACTTTTTCATGAGTATTTAATTGTTTTTTTAAGGTCTCATGGAATCGTCAAATTATACACCTACAGTTTGTTTACACGCTGCATTTGACAATTTCATGCTTTTTTTTACAAATTTAACCTTAATTTTTAAAAAAAATGATGAAAAAAGGCTTGCCTAAATTAATAAGCAAGCCTTTCAAAAATTGTTCAAATTTTAGTTCACCACCTTTTGCCGTGGTGTCCTTTATTTCTACCATTATTACGATGGCCCCAAGCTGGGTGGCCGTATCTAATTATTGGAGGTACAATTACGATGCGATTAGGCCGTCTACCATTCCAATATTGGTTATTGCCATAATAATTCCTTTGGTTACGAATGTCATAAGGGTTGCTCGGATCCCATGGAAAATAAAGGTCATAAAGGTCTCTATTACTATAGCGTGGGTCATATCGGTTGTCCCAGTCGAACCGGTACCAGTCAAATCTTGAGTTACGTTGGCGACTCCAGTCATTAGGCAAGTTACGATAGTCATATGGGTTACGCCTAAAATTGTTACCTCCTCGCTCGTATTCTCTTATGCGATCATTGTCGTCACGATCATATTCATTTCTATCACGCCTATCATTTCTATTGTTTCGGTCACTGCGATCATAATTATCATTACGATTGTCACGATTGCTCCGATCAGTGTCATAGTTTTCATCACGATTATTTCTATCGTTATCACGTCTTTCTCTTTGGGCAAATGTTGTATTTATTATGGTAAAAAAAACAATTGCTGCAATTGCGGTTATTTTATTGGTTTTCATTTTACTACCCCCTCCATGGGTTTGCTTTTAATTTATATACCGAATTAACGGTCAAATGATTAACTTTGCGTTAAAATTGGATTAAATTGAAACTGTAGAAATAGATTTTAATTTAATTTTAATAAAAACATATCAATTGGGTTATTTTCCCAAATATTCATCCGCATTTATTCGATTTCACTATATTTTATTTATGTGAAATAAAGAATTGGCAAATAATAATTTTATAAATGATTGACAAATTAGAAGGCATTAGAGAACGTTTCAACGAAGTTTCACAACAAATTACACAGCCTGAAATTGTTTCTGATCTGAAGAAATACAAAACACTTAGTAAGGAATATAAAGACCTCGATAAAATAATGGTGCAGTTTGCCGTTTATGAGAATATTTTATCGAATATTGAGTCAGCTAAAGCGGTAATTTCCACCGAAAAAGATGAGGAGTTTCGGGAAATGGCCAAAATGGAATTGGACGAGCTAACTCCTAAAAAAGAGGAAATGGAGGGCATTTTGAAAGAGATGTTAATACCTCGTGATCCTAACGATTCTAAAAATAGTATTTTGGAAATACGGGCAGGCACTGGTGGTGATGAGGCTTCTATTTTCGCAGGAGACTTGTTTAGAATGTATCAACGTTATGCACAAAATATGGGCTGGGCTTTCCAAATAATGGACTATACAGACGGCACTACTGGTGGCTATAAAGAGATTATTGTGAGTGTACAAGGTGAGGATGTTTTTGCAAAAATGAAATATGAGTCGGGTGTGCATCGTGTGCAACGTGTGCCTGTGACTGAAAGTCAGGGGCGTATTCATACCTCAGCTGCTACTGTTGCAGTATTGCCTGAGGCTGACGAAGTAGATGTACAAATAAATATGAACGACATCCGAAAGGATACTTTCTGTTCGTCAGGTGCTGGCGGTCAATCAGTTAACACTACTTATTCAGCTGTTCGTGTCACACATATACCTTCAGGTTTGGTTGTACAATGCCAAGACGAACGCTCGCAGCTCAAAAACTTCGATCGTGCCATGTCGGTATTACGATCACGATTATATGATATTGAAGCAGCCAAACAAGCCGATGCCATTTCTGGTGACCGCAAAAGTCAAATTGGTCGTGGCGATAGATCTGATAAAATTCGTACCTATAACTATCCTCAAAGTCGAGTAACTGACCATCGCATAAATATGACAGTTTATAACCTCCCTACGGTAATGGATGGTGAAGTGGGTGATTTTATTGAAGCCTTAAGAATTGCAGAAAATGCAGAGAGGTTGAT
Organism: Cytophagaceae bacterium; assembly: GCA_031383555.1. Lineage (GTDB taxonomy): Bacteria > Bacteroidota > Bacteroidia > Cytophagales > Spirosomataceae > JANMZR01. The sequence continues at coordinate 24,134 of JANMZR010000414.1, forward strand.
GGAAGGTGGTGCATAAAAGATCTTTTTTAATACGTAGGTGGTTAAACCAACAATGGGTTTCCCGTCTGAGTTTCGGAGTAAAAAGACATAAATATGCAAAAAATGACTAATCAGATAAATAAAATATTTATATATGACAATTCGACCATTTTTCAATGGTGGGAAAAAAGGAGGTTCGCTTTCAATGTTATTAATTTAATTTTTGTTGTATTACTGTTTATTTTGATAAAATTTTTTATTTCATCCTATGCAAACTTTTTTCTATTATTGCTTATTTTCTATTATTTGATAGCAATTAATGTTCTGTTTCTTTTTCTAGGTGCTAGTCTCCATTTATTAGTCAAAAATAATTTTTTAATTTCAGAAAACATTGTAAAGTATCTTAAATACACAATTTTGTTTTTGCTATCAATTTCAACCTTACTTTTCTTCTATCTGATTTTTTATCATAAACAACACACCTGATTAATTTTACTCCCCCAATAACACTTGTTGAACCCTCGGCATACTTGCCTCTGGGCATTTTGAGCCCGCCGTTTTAAACTCTTTCTTTTTTTCATATAAATCTCGAGAGGCAGAATAGCTAAGGCCAAAAAAGCTCATATCAACCCCAACAACCCCTTTTAATGTCAAAGTCGTTTGATTGCATGGCCCTGGCACAAAAGGTAGTCCGCTTTCAAAATAGGAAACCACGCTCGTATTGTTCAAAATATATGGTACGACCACATTATGAAATATCCCTATTGAAAACCTTGGGAACTCCAAGCCAACACCTACCCCTACTATACCTGCCGATGCAGAACCAGTATCACCAATTCGAGTAACATCAAAACCTGCTATGGTTCCAGCTGTTTCTACTGATCTATTGTTATAATTAAAGCCCTGATTTCCATTATAAGTTAGCTTCAAATGTGCCTGACAAGTACTGTTTTCAGCTACTTCAGGGTATATTTTCAGGTTACATTTTAAGGCAAATGTAACGGGAATTACGCCGTTGACCAAAATGGTTCGGGATATTTCCAGTGGAATGCTTATTTGTGCAATTTCCGATAGGGTAAGTATCGCATATTTTACTTCCAACTCCCCATTCAAATTATTATGTTGATGGTTATAACTATCTATTTGGCTATCAGCTACTTCAATATCAGATTCTGCTGAAAAGTCAGAAATAAAACCTTTCACTTCTATACCCGCCACATTACCCCGGCGTGCAGTCATTTCAACGTTTAGTTTGCGGCCACCTCCACCAGCTTCGGGCGTAAGTTTTAATGATAACGCAAAACCGGCCAAAGTTCCACTAAATTCTACGCCATTATCCAACCTTGTTTCAGAAAAGGCAGCCATTCTCCCGCCTACTTTAAAGCGTGCGTTTTTGATGGTATTTTCTGTCCAACTCATTTTTTTTGAATAAACAATTTTGGCCGATTTATAATAATCTGTGAATTTGGCATCGGTGGTGGTAACAACTATTTTGCCTCCAGTCTCAGTTATTGAAGAGATTTTTTTCAAGTCATGGCCTTCAAAAAGCACCACTTGCCCCGGTTTTAAGGCTTTTACGGATGTAGCTGAGCTGGCAAAGGTTAACTTTCCACTAACTTCTTTTTCGAAAGCCTTCATATCGTCCAATTTTATTTCTGTTGCATTGGCTTGTTTTACCACATTGGTAACGGTTCCAGCATCTGCATATTCTAGCTTTTCCTCACCAATTGTAAGGATTTTGGCATTGGGTGCTGGGTCTTTAGCTTTTTTGTTGCATTCAATTTGTAGCAGCAAAGCAATAGTTATGATTGCTAACCATTTGATTTTAAAGCCATTAATTAGATTTTTCATCGGTTCGTTTTATTTAGTTTATCTGTTTGTTAAAAGTTTTTTTTTCAAAACACAAATATTTCAAAAATAAAATTAACAATCAATAACCATTTGCGGTATTAAACCCAAAAAACTTTTAAACGGTAGTCTTTTTTCATTGACATAAAAAAACCTCAATCAGAAATGATTGAGGTTTTTTAACTCTTTTAATGTTCTCTAGCTGAGGGCTATGTGGCATTACACTTTTATCTCCACATCAACACCAGATGGCAACTCCAATTTCATTAGTGCATCTACTGTTTTGGCTGACGAAGAGAAAATGTCAATCAAACGCTTATAGGTACATAACTGAAACTGCTCACGAGCTTTTTTGTTAACGTGAGGCGAGCGTAGTACAGTGTACTTCTCAATTTTTGTTGGCAAAGGTATTGGGCCAGATACTACTGCACCTGTGGCTTTCACGGCCTTTACAATTTTTTCAGCCGATTTGTCAACCAACACGTGGTCAAACGACTTTAATTTAATACGAATTTTCTGATTCATGATCTTGGTACGGTTTGTTTAGTTGAAAAATTGCCCCACTGAAAGTACCATATGCTTCAAGTGTTGCTTTTGTTGTTTATGGTTTGTGGTTTTTAGTTTTTGGTTCCGTCAGATTTTGACTGACCAAAACTATAAGTTAAATTGTTTTATGGTCTCTTGGATTTTACAAGCTACAAACCACAAATTTAAAACCACAAACCAATTATAGTCCTTTTGCTTTCTTTACAATTTCGTCTGACATAGCCATCGGTACAAACTCATAATGAGAGAATGTTAAGTTGGCAGTAGCACGGCCAGAACTCATTGTACGTAGGTCAGTTATATAACCAAATAGCTCAGAAAGAGGCACATCGGCTTTCAATATTTGAGAACCTTGACGGTTATCCATTCCTTTCATCATACCACGACGACGGTTAAGGTCACCTGTAATTGGTCCTGTATATTCTTCAGGAGTCATTACCTCAACAGCCATAATTGGCTCCATTATTTTGGCACCAGCTGCTTTGGCTGCTTCTTTATAACCCAAACGAGCGGCCATTTCAAATGATAGAGCATCTGAATCGACATCATGGAAAGAGCCATGGTAAACACGAACTCTCATCGAATCCATTGGGTAGCCAGCCAATGCGCCAGTTTTCATAGCAGCATCAAATCCTTTTTGGATAGATGGAATAAATTCTTTTGGAATTACACCACCAACAATCCCATTCACGAACTCCAAACCTTCTTTCCCGTCTTCACGAGGTCCCATTTCAAATACGATATCGGCAAACTTACCTTTACCACCCGATTGTTTCTTATAAACTTCACGGTGTTCGGTAGTTTTTGTTAACGATTCTTTGTAGGCTACCATTGGAGCGCCTTGGTTTACTTCTACTTTAAATTCACGACGCATACGGTCGATAATAATTTCTAAGTGAAGCTCGCCCATACCTTTAATGATTGTTTGGCCAGTTTCATCATTTGATTCTACTTTTAAAGTAGGATCCTCCTCAATTAATTTACCAATTGCTTTTGAGAAGTTATCTTGATCTGCTGCCTTCTTCGGCTCAATTGCATAACCAATAACTGGCTCAGGGAATACCATTGATTCCAATACAATTGGGTTTTTCTCGTCAGTAAGCGTATCACCAGTTTTGATATCCTTAAAACCTACCACAGCGCCAATATCACCAGCACCTAGGCGAGGGATAGAGTTTTGCTTATTGGCATGCATTTGGAATATACGAGAAATACGCTCTTTATTACCTGAACGGTTGTTTAATACATAAGAACCAGCATCCAAACCACCAGAATAAGCACGAATAAAACACAGACGACCAACATAAGGGTCTGTTGCAATTTTAAATGCTAAAGCTGAGAACGGATCAGACTCAGTAGGGTGACGCTCAATTTCTTCGCCTGTATAAGGGTGAGTTCCTTTTATTGACTCTTTGTCCATGGGCGAAGGCAAAATAGCCATCACATAGTCCAACATTGTTTGCACACCTTTGTTTTTGAATGATGAACCACAAAGCATTGGCACGATTTTCATTGAAATAGTAGCTGCACGAAGCGCATCTAGAATTTCTTTTTCTGTAATTGTTGAAGGATCATCAAAATACTTTTCCATCAAATTGTCGTCAAATTCAGCAATTGCTTCTAACAATTTTTCACGATATTCTGTCGCCTCCTCTATCATGTCTTCAGGAATTGGCACTTCCCGGAAAGTCATTCCTTTGTCTTCCTCATTCCATACAATTCCACGGAAGTTCACCAAATCAACTACGCCTTCAAACTTATCTTCGGCACCAATTGGCAACTGTAAAGCAACTGCATTTGATCCCAACATTTCTTTTACCTGCTTACATACGTTCAAGAAATCGGCACCTGAGCGGTCCATTTTATTTACAAATCCCAAACGAGCTACATTATAGTTGTTGGCTAGTCTCCAGTTGGTTTCAGACTGAGGCTCAACACCATCAACAGCTGAAAACAAAAATACAAGTCCATCCAAAACTCGTAAAGAACGGTTTACTTCAACGGTAAAGTCAACGTGGCCAGGTGTATCAATAATGTTGATATGGTATTGTTGATCACGGTACATCCAGTCAACAGTTGTAGCTGCTGAAGTGATAGTAATGCCCCGCTCTTGCTCTTGCTCCATCCAGTCCATTGTAGCTGCTCCATCATGTACTTCGCCAATTTTATGGCTAACACCTGCATAATATAGGATACGCTCAGTAGTTGTTGTTTTACCAGCGTCAATATGCGCAGCGATACCAATGTTTCTTGTAAATCTTAAATCCCTAGACATTACTAATAATTTTTATATTTTAATGATTGAAAATCAGTGCTTTAAACACAATTTGGGGCTCCAAAAATACACAATACCCGAAAATTGAGGTGCAAAATTACGGATTCTATACAGATTTAGCAAACATTATTAGAAATATTATATTTTCAATCTCTAAAAAAGCAATAATAATTTACGAAATTGGCCTTTAGATGAAAAATTTTAACAATTTGTTTTTATTGATACCAGTTTTCATTTTTACTCTTCTTTTAAAAATACAAAAACAAATCGCTTATTAATTTAAATTATTCTTACATTTTCTGGTAATAATAAATAGCCTTATTCCCCTATTTTTTATAAAAAAAAGCTTATCAAAAAACTATTTTTATTGAAAATAGCAATCAATTAGCTATATTGAACTGTTTTTTCACATAATAACGAATTTCAAGATTTGAAAACAGATAAAATAAAAACGACTAAAAAACAACGGGCCCTTTTTGAAATAGCATGGGAGGTATGCAATCAGGTAGGTGGCATTTATACCGTAATAAGAACAAAGGTGCCAGCAATGGTTGAAAAATGGAATGATAACTATATTCTGTTAGGGCCTTATTTTGCTCAAACTGCTGCATCCGAATTTGAGCCAATGGATGAATTGGACGATTCGCCTGTCGCTAAAACTGTTCAAAAAATGAGGGACCTGGGTTATAATGTTCAATATGGGCATTGGTTGATAACTGGTAAGCCAAAAATTGTGCTCTTCGAAATCAGCTCAATTATTGAAAAGGTAAACGAAATAAAAGGGGCGCTTTGGGACAAGCATAAAATAAATACTTTAGGCTGTGAAGACCTTGTAAATCAGGTCATTGCATTCGGTGAAATGGTGCGCATATTTTTGACGGAAGTTGTAGAGCAAGGTGGTGATGAGCACAACTATTTAGCTCACTTTCATGAGTGGATGGCAAGTACGGCACTTATCGATTTGCGAAAGGAAAAAGTAAAAATAGCGACTATTTTTACAACCCATGCTACTATGCTGGGCCGATATTTGGCTGGCAATGTGCATGATTTTTATGATAAACTGCCCCTTTTCAATTGGAAAAAACAGGCCATTCATTATGGAATAGAAGCACAGGCAAACATAGAATATTTAGCTGCCAATGCCGCCCACGTAATGACCACCGTGAGCGATGTTACTGCCAAAGAATGTGAATATTTGCTAGGCCGAGTGCCCGATTTGATATTACCTAATGGCTTGAATATTACTCGATTTACTGCCATGCATGAGCATCAAAACTTGCATATGAAATTCAAGGCAAAAATACAACAGTTTGTAATGGGGCATTTTTTCCCAAGCTATTCTTTTAACCTCGATAAAACACTTTATTTTTTTACTTCAGGCCGGTTTGAATTTAGTAATAAAGGGTATGATATTACTCTAGATGCCTTGAAAAGGCTCAACCTAAAACTAAAAGAAGCAAAAGTTGATATGACAGTAGTAATGTTTTTTATTACAAAACAGCCGTTTTATTCTATTGATGCCGAAATACTGCAATCGAGAGCTATGCTAGAAGAAATAAAGGAAATAACTACTTCAATTGAGGAAAACATTGGCGAGAAATTATTCGAAGCCGCTGCTGGTTCTGACGATTTGAAAATGCCCGACCTCAATCAATTTGTTGATGAATATTGGCGCCTCCGCTTGCGGCGAACAGTGCAAAGTTGGAAAAGTCAAAAATTACCAAAATATGTAACGCATAATCTTAAAAATGAAGACGCCCTCACAGAAGCTATACGCTACACCAATATGATAAACAATAAGGAAGATAAGGTGAAAATAATCTATCATCCCGATTTTGTGCAAAGTACTAATCCTCTTTTTGGTATGGACTATAACCAATTTGTGAGAGGATGCCATATGGGGGTATTTCCCAGTTATTACGAGCCATGGGGTTATACGCCACTCGAATGCATAGCCAGAGGCGTACCTACTATCACCAGCGATTTGTCAGGTTTTGGTGACTATATGATGCAAATAATGAAAGATTACGGTGAATGGGGGGTGCATGTGGTAAATCGAAAAACACAAACTTTTGAAGAAACATCTGAAGATTTAGCCAATATCATGTTCAAATTTGTAACTACTAGCCGTAGAGATCGGATAATATTAAGAAATAAAGTTGAAAGTATTTCTGAAATATTTGATTGGAGCAACCTACGGTCTTATTACGATATTGCCCACGATTTGGCAATGAAAAGACGAAAGCCTTAATTTCCCAATAAAACTCATTTTTTGAAAATAAGAATAACAATAATTTCTTCAGGAAATAAGTTAATGCTATAATGGAAATATTTGGGCCTCATTTAGGGAACCAACCATGCACATTTCCCGTAAATCAAAACAAAATTAAATCAAACTTTTTTACAATCGATGAATAACAATAAAGAGACGATAAGTCGCATTAAATTTTTAAAGTCGCTTGGCTTAAATGGAGCCACTATTTTTGCGGCTGTATATTGTGCTGGCGCATTATCCGCTTGTGAAAACGAAGCCAATTCAACTTCTCCCAATAATACTGCCGGTACTAAGGTAGATCTTAATGATGCCCAATACTCAAAACTAAAAACTAAGGGTAACTATGTGATAATAAACAAAATAGTAATTGCAAATACAAGTGATGGCAAATTTGTGGCAGTACCGCTTACATGTACCCACGAAGGTCGCCTTGAGGTAACTTATCGTACAAATGAGTTTTACTGTACTGCTCATGGAGCCAGGTTTGACAATGTTGGTAAAGGCTTAAACTCCGAGGGGAGTAAAGGTTTAAAGCTATTTACTGTTATGCAAGAGGGTTCCGTTTTAACAATATCTTAGTGTTTTATAGATTATAAAAATAAATTAAAAACGGTTGCATAAGTGATTGTAGCCGTATTCATTTTGAAAAATCCCTCCTATGAAAATATTAATAACACTCTTCTTTCTGCTTTTTACTCAAGGTATTATCCAAGCACAAGACGACCTTATGGATCAACTTGATAAGGAAACGAAACCAACTATTGATTTTACTACTGCTACATTCAAAGGTACCCGCCTCATGAATGGCCAAACCATAGAAACTCTTGCGCCCAAACACATGAATATGTGGATTCAACATCGGTTCGGAAGGATAAACTCCGGCTTTGAGGGTTTTTATGGCCTCGACGTAAGTAGGGTAAGAATAGGCTTCGACTATGGCCTAACCGACAATTTGATGATAGGCATTGGAAGAAGTTCCTTCGAAAAAACGTCTGATTATTTTGTGAAATATAAGTTATTGCGGCAATCAAAAGGAGCTCGTAAAACTCCATTTACAGCCACAATATTGGCTGGAGGCGCTATAAATGCTATGCCGACTGGCTATATAACCGAACTGGGCAATACCATGAAATTTAACAATAATACTGAAAGGCAAAGTTATTATGGGCAATTGATATTGGCAAGAAAGTTTAGCGAAGGTGTTTCACTTCAAATTATGCCTACGTTTTTACATGCCAACAAAACAGAGACCCAATATTTGAAAAACGACATTTTCGCTTTAGGTGTTGGTGGTAGAGTAAAAGTAAGTAAGCGAATCAGTATTAATGCCGAATATTATGCGCAACTTGGCGATGCTGCCAAAAGTGATGATCCATTGGTAAATTTAGACCCGAAACCTTATAAAAACTCTTTGGCTTTAGGTGTTGATATTGAAACTGGTGGCCATGTATTTCAGCTTCATTTTACCAACAGCCGAGGTATGATTGAAAAACAATACATTACTGGTACAACTGGCGAATGGGATAAGGGCGATATTCACTATGGATTTAATATATCTAGAGTGTTTAGTTTTGACCCAAAAACGAAGAAAAAGAAGGTCACCTCTTAGAAATAAATCACTAGGTTTTTATACAGGGCGAAATACTTTAAATATTTCGCCGATTTTTACAAAAATACCTAAAGCAGGTACTCAAATATCAAATTGTGGAGTGCCAAACAATAATCGATTCGCAAAAATATTCAGCAGTAAAAAAACTAACTATCTGATTTAAAGACAATTAGGGCCTTCATTGCAGTATGAACAGGAGACTAACCGCCCGCCTCAACCTGCAAAACCTTTGGATTATGAATAAAAAAACCGGCTCATTTCTGAATCGGTTTTGACTGAGTAGCAGGAACAGGAGACTAGCCGCCCGCCTCAACCTACGAAACCTTTGGATTATGAATAAAAAAACCGGCTCATTTCTGAATCGGTTTTGACTGAGTAGCAGGAACAGTGCTACTTATATCTAAACCATCTCTTTTTGTAATTACTTGAATATCAATAGTATTATATTGACAATTAATTAGTTAATAATTATTTTGCTCCTCCAAAAGTTCAACTTTATTCAACCGAATTAAAATAAATTAAGGCAAACGCATCACGAATGCATCACCTATATTATATTTGTATTATAAATTTACAAATATGGCAGGACTATTTTACCAACTTCGAGATAATAACCCTAAAAACCACCAAATCGTTTATTTGGCCTATAAATTTGGAAAGAAAACTTTCAGATTTAATTCAGGAATTAAGATTCTCCCTGCTGATTGGAATTTTGATAAAAGTATTCCCAAAAATAGAGCCGAACCGCTAAACGTTGAATTTTCAATTTTAGAAAATCCTTTTTTTGATATTTCAAATAAAACATCTAACAGTATTGAAAAGGGCTTGAATAATCTGAAAGCAAAAGCAAGTGAATTTATATCCAATAACCCTGAAACATTTAACGAAGCTAATTTTAGAGAGTATTTGAAAAGCCTTTTTGCTGAGGATGATGGAGAGCTTGGGGTTTTAGCAAATGAACTTAATGATTATATTCGATTGAAATTATTGAAAGATGCACGTATTAATAAAGAAAAGCCGACCAAAACGGAATTTATTGCAAAAATTGAAGCATTTCTTCTAAAACAAAAATCTACTGAATCATTAATGCAATACATTGATAGGTTTATTAGAGATACTGTTGAAGGTAAGAGGCTCAATAATGGGGCATTACATACACACAGGTCGGTACAACGATATAAGACAACACAATCCATTTTAAAAGAATATAATGAATTAGCCCGAAAAGAAATTGATTTTGAAACTATTGATATGATGTTTTACAATGATTTTATAGAATTTATGGCAAGTGTAAAAGATTATACACCTGCTACTATGGGTAAACATATTACCACATTGAAGACATTTTTAAAAGAAGCTACAGAAATTGGTATAAATACCAATTTAAAATACCAATCAAAAGGATTCAAAGCTTTTGAAACTGAATCTTACAGCATTGCTTTAACACCAAATGAAATAGATTCATTCTACAAATTAGATTTTAATAAAAATGAGAGATTGGAAAAAGTCCGTGATGTATTTGTATTGGCATGCCATACTGCTCTTAGGTGGTCTGATTTTACAGATATTAAATCAACCGACATTAAAAAAGTTAATGGCGGTCATAACATTGTTTTAATACAGGAAAAAACCAAAAATCAAGTTGTAATACCTGCAAACAAAATCGTAATGGAAATTTTCTCAAAATATAATAATCAATTACCTGAACCAATCACAAACCAAAAATTTAATGAATATTTAAAAGAAATTGCTAAAATGGTAGACGGCCTCCATGTTACCGAAACAATGGTTATTACAAAGGGTGGCAAGACTTATGAGGAAACAAAACCTCGCTGGCAAATGGTGAGTAGCCATACTGCACGAAGGAGTTTTGCAACAAATGCCTATGAAATGGGAATCCCTACTTTAAGCATTATGGCAATTACTGGTCATAAAACAGAAAAGTCACTTCTTGGTTACATCAAAACCGATAAAGCAAAACATGCAGACATCGTAAGAGGATTTAATAGCTAACCTATCATAAATTGTGATACACTAAATTTTTTAAAATGGAAATACAAAAAATTGAAACGAAAATCCATGAAATAAGAGGCCACAAAGTCATGCTAGACTTCGATTTGGCAGAATTGTACCAAGTGCCAACTAAGAGCTTGAATTTGTCAGTAAAAAGGAACTTAAAAAGATTCCCATTTGATTTTATGTTTCAACTCTCAAAAGATGAATGGATTTCTTTAAGGTTTCAAATTGAAACCTTAGACAATTCTTTAAGGTCACAAAATGAAACCTTAGAGCCAAAAAGAGGTAAACATTCTAAATATTTGCCCTATGCCTTTACCGAGCAGGGTTTGGCCATGCTAAGCGGCATTCTCAATTCCGATATTGCCATTGAGGTAAATATTTCAATTATGAGGGCTTTTGTGATGATGAGGCAAATAGCAAGCAATTACGGTGAATTGTATTCGAAAATACTGGCCTTAGAAAGTACTGATAAAGAAATTTTTAAAGCCCTTAATTATCTGCTTGATAAAGACCAAAAGGAAGCAGACCAAAAAGACAGAAAACAAATTGGATTCAAAGAATAAAAACTACTCCGATGAATATAGCACAACTAACAGACGTTCAAATTTCGCAGAAAATTGATGAAATTATTTTAAAAACAAATGAAGAGATTTATAAATTTGAAGATAGATATTTCCCTATTAAAAAAAATAAACAGCAACAGGGTTATGATAGTTCTCTAAAATCTGATTATGAAAATAAATATAGTGATGAGGAGTGGCGAGCAATAGAAAGTGCTGAAAGAGAAATCGGATACAAAGGTGGTTTCAGTACCCTTGAAGAAAAGGAAAATTACAACATTGAAATTTCAAACAGGAGAACCGTTTTATTAAGCGATTATGAAGAATTCAAAAGATTTTATGAAACAATTAGTTATGAAAAATTCAAAATTAAAATTAAGCAAGGTCTATCAGATTTTGAAGACTTATGGGAGAAAGAAAATAATAACAATAAACTAACCACAGACACTTCAGACAGGTTAAATTTTAGGAAGTATTTTTTAGAACTCATAAATTTTCAAAAAACAAATGCTTTTACACAACCCAAAAAAGTAACAGACTTAAGAACACCTGTTAAGGTAATTGGACTAAAGCATTATTACGAAGGAATACAAATTACTCGGGAAAACTGTCAGACCTACGCAGAACAATATGGCTGGGTTAGCCCATCCTCTGGTGAAGGCCTTTTTCAGGATTATACTCATTATTGTGCCAGTGAAAATAGAAAAGCAAAACCCGAAACACCAAAAAAGCTTGAAAACAAAATAGTTCTATTCAAAAAGGCTCTTGAAGTAGTAGAGGAAGTAAATAAAGATAAAGTTCAGGCTGATATTAATAAACTTGAAGGTTATTTAAGTGAATTTTAAAATTGTAACCAGTTACTAACTGGTTACTAGGCGGTTACCACATTTTCAGCATTCTCAACTTTGTAAAAATTATTCAACGAAGAGTAATTTAAAAAACAAAAAGAATGTTAAAAACAAATTTTCAAAACCCCTTTGAAGTGCTAGATGCACGGTTTGATGAAATCAAATCCCTAATAATTGGGCTTAATTTTAAGCCAATTTTAGTCCCGACTTCGCATGAGCCTGAAAGGCTTCTAACAAAAAAAGAACTCGCTAAATTTCTTGGTATTTCAGAAGTGTCTGTTTGGTCACGCATGAAAGATGGTAGCATAAAAAGCTACAAAATTGGAAACCTTGTAAGGTTCAAGCAATCGGAAATTCTTTCTAATCTTCACCAAATTCAACGCAAAAAATAAAAAGGCAAAATGAAAGAAAAATCAAAAATGCCTTTTAGTTCTTTGGATGGGAACGGAAGTAAAAATACGCAATTTGAAGCAGAAAAGAAAATAGTTTATCTATATTTAATAGAAAATACGGCTACTAATTTTATGGTAAACGTTGCGACAGGGGTCAAAAGAGAAAATATTTGTAGGCATAAAGCTCAACTACAAAAAGAAGGTCTTCTTTGGCATTCAGAAAGAGCCAATTGTTTAATTACTGGCAGAAAAGTGTGGTATCTTACCACAAATATCAATCATCCTAATCGTATAATTTAATCAAATTAGGGTCTATGATTGATTATGTAAATGTGAAAACTACTCAAAGTGGTTTGGCTGAAAAGTTATTGGCCAATTCTAAACTAGATTTTTCATATAAAGTAACAGACAAGGGGAATAAAATTTGGGAAGCTTCATACGCAAATATGAAGTTTTCCATTTTTGAACCCTCTAACATAGTAAAATTACAAGGTAGTTTGCACTATTTGTATAATGATGGAAACCATAACCAAAATGACTTTAAAAGAACTGATTTATCGAAATTAGTATATGATTTGCATTTAAACTTTGGTATCAACCTAGATA
>JANMZR010000416.1:0-24020 GCA_031383555.1 Cytophagaceae bacterium
CAGTGCTTCGGGTATAGATTTAGGGAGCAATTTGGTGGTAACTGTAAAAAAACCAGAAGCAATGATGCTAGTTGGTACAGGTATAGCAGCAGCTGAAGCTGGCGAAGTATGGCATTTGCTTGACACTAAAATTGGTATGCCAATTACTAAAGTAGATATTAATAGTTTTGCCAAGTTAAATATAAATAGATACAATACAATAGTACTAGTTGGGGGCAATTATGCTGCTTTGGATAAATCAGTAGCTACTAAATTGAAAGTTTGGGTGGCTTCAGGAGGTACATTAATCACACAAAAAGGTGCTTCGGAATGGGCCATAAAAAATGAAATTATAAAAGAAAAGCTGCGAGAAACGAAGCCCGATACCAGCCGCATAAAAGCAAGAATAAACTATGACGACTTCGCAAATGCAGAAGGAGCAAAAGCTACAGGCGGGGCTATTTTCGAGGTAGATTTAGACATTTCGCATCCTATAGGCTTTGGTTATAAATCAAGAAAATTGGCTATTTATCGTAATAACAATACCTTTTTGGAACCTTCAACTACGGCAGCTAATACTGTGCTTCAATATGCTAATAACCCATGGATATGTGGCTATGTTCATAAAGATGCTTTGAAAAAAATAGGCAATTCGGCGGGAATTTTGGTTGCTAATGAAGGTGCTGGTAGAGTAATTTTATTTTCAGACAACCCAAATTTTAGAGGTACTTGGTTTGGCAGCAATAAGTTGTTTTTTAATGCACTATTCTTTGGCTCCAATATTTCAGCTTTTAGAGGATTTGACAGAGAAGAGGATAAGTGATTTCTAGTTATTATATTTTCATTTCTTACAATCAAAGTTTATTTTAACAACAGATTTAAAGCAATTAGGTTAATTTAGTATAAAAATACAAAATCAAAAAATTTCCATTTCAGTTTTGAAATGCCAATATGGATGAAATTTCGAAAATAATTTATGAAAAATATGCTAAACTCCATCTTTCTGAAATAGAGTCGGCAAGCTTAATGGCTCGAAAAGATATAAAATATGTAACTGACATTCCAGTAGCTACACAAATGTTGACTGAAATGGCTTCAGAGTATTACGTAATGGAAATTGCATCAAAAACTATTTTTAAATACAATTCTAAATACTTTGATACCGACGACCTCAAATTGTTTAAAATGCATCGTAATGGCAAGCTTAATAGGTATAAAGTTAGGTTTCGAAATTATGTTGATACCAATTCTACCTTTTTTGAAATAAAATATAAAAATAACCATGGGCGCACATTAAAATCGAGAATTGAGTCAGAAAATAATATTGAGCCAAAAATAATTAACAATGAAAAAACTTACCTAGAATTACATACTCCTCTGATAGCCAAAGACTTGAAAAGTATTATAGACATTGAATATGATAGAATAACCCTAATAAACAAGGCAAAAACCGAGCGAGTAACAATAGATCTTAATCTTACTTTTCGTATTTCAGACCAAATTAAAGAGTTCCCCGAAATGGTATTGATAGAAATAAAGCAGCAAAATAAATGTGCTTCTATTGCAAAAGAGTATTTAAAAAGCATAAAAATAAGGCCAGGCGGAATAAGCAAATATTGTGTTGGAATTATGCTTTTTTTCAAAGATGTGAATCACAATCGTTTTAAACATAAATTTACTAAATTGTATAAACCATTTAAATTAGTTTCATAACAGTTTTTAAAAATAAATCATTTAATAATTTGACAAACCAAATTATCTCAACAGACTTACTTATCCGCTTCGGAATTAACATAATTTCCGCAATAATTTTAGTAAGATTCGTTTATTATATCTATTACAAAAAAACAGACTTATTTCTTTCTTTTTTTGGTTTCAATGTAATTATATTTTTAATCAGCTATTTACTCAATAAAGTGAACATGACAATGGGTGCGGCTTTTGGGCTTTTTGCTGTATTTTCCATTTTAAGAATCCGAACCGAAGGCATCAATACAAAGGATATGACCTACCTTTTTATGGCTATTTCAATTGGTCTTATCACCGCAGTTGGCAATGGGAGCATGGTACAAATTGGATTTATTAACCTGATTATCATCCTATTGGCAGTATTAATTGATGGTTCAATTCTAATAAAAAAAGAAGCCTACCAAGTAATTGAATATGATAATTTGGAACTAATAAAACCCGATAAACGGCAGGAACTTATGGCCGATATCGAACAGCGAACTGGCCTTAAAATTCACAGAATTGAATTTATTTCTATTGATTTATTGAAAGAATCTGCCTTGTTTAATGCATTTTACTATTGCCAATAGCGGATGAATTTTATAAGGAAATTATATTTTATTTTTATTATTTTCACTTTTGTTGGCAACAATACCTTTTGCCAAACTGGTATATGGCTGAAATTGGAAGCTGAAAAAGCAATTACAAAAAAACTTGAATTTGGCCTAAGTGTACAAGCCCGATTCAATGAGCTTAAAGGCCCTGCTGATAAATACTTGGTAGATACTGGGATAAAATATGGTTTCAACAAAAATATTTGGGCTGGTATATATTATAGGCATATTAGTGACTCGAAAAAAAGTGGATACAAAACACTTCACCGCTTTTATGGGGATTTTGGCTATAAATTAAGGGCTTTCAATCCAATTGCAATTGACTTTCGATTTAGATACCAAGAGCAATTTAATGATGATGATGTTGGTCTTATATCTGACAAAAACTACGTCAGAAACAAAATAGGGATAACTTATAAAAATAAAAGCAAGTTTGAACCCAACCTCTCGGCTGATTTATTTTATAGAGTCGGCTCAAAATTTGATCAAATACGTTACAAAGCAACAATAGAATATAATTTTACTAAAAAGCAAAATATAGAAATTGGCTACCAAATTGATGACGAAATCAATAGCCAAAAAACCTCCAGAAATAGAATAACGGCTGGTTATAAAATTAGTTTTTAATTGCTAAATTTACTTGTGTTTGAAAAATTAACAACACAATAATAATCCAAAAAATAATTTATACAGGCGTAAACCTTTTCTGACCAATAAAAAATTGATGGAATTGCTATTATTTTTGGGATTACAGGATTTATTTTTAAATCAGAACCCTAGCTTTAAATTTAACTACCACTTAATAAGATTTACAATAAAGTAGTTAAATAAATACTACCTTTATTCTTGAAGATTTAATAATTATTCAAAATATTCACATAAAATAAAGTATAATGTATTCATTTTCAAAGTTTTATATTCTATTAATAACCCTGGTTAATTTTTCTGTATTTGGCCAAAATATTGATTCGACAAAAATTAATATAAAAAAACAAAAAACAGATTTTGGTAATTTATTCAAATCAAAAGATACGCTTAAGTTTACAATCACCACAAATATTAAGTCACTTTTGAAAGACAGGGGTGAAAAGCCTATTTACCATAATGCAAATGTAAGTTTTAAAACTACAAAGGGAAAAAATTTAGATTTGCCTATAAAAATTCGTGTAAGAGGCAATTTCAGAAAAGACCCTTCCAATTGCTTTTTTCCTCCCCTCTTACTCAATTTTGATAAGAAAAATAAAGGTAATTCAATTTTTAATCATCAAAATAGGTTGAAATTAGTAACACATTGTATTCAACGAGACAATATTGTGAAAGAAGAGTTAATTTATAAAATATACAATTTACTTTCAGAAAACAGTTTCAAATCGAGGCTTGCATTGGTTACTTATATTGACTCGGCTGGCAAAAGGAAACCTGATTTGAGACCAGCTTTTGTGATAGAAGATGAAACTATTTTAGCAAAAAGACTTTTGGCCAAGCCTTACCCAAAGGTTCGATTAAGGCAGGACCAGCTCGACACCTTAACCATGGCAACAATTTCGGTTTTTGAGTTTATGATTGGCAATACCGATTGGTCGGTACCTTATCAGCATAATATTAAAGTATTTTACAAGGAAAATGCCATGCCTATTCCTGTTCCTTACGACTTCGATCATTCGGGTTTGGTAAATGCGGTCTATGCCAATCCGGCTGAGGAATTGAATCTTTCATCAGTGAAAGAGCGACTTTATCGAGGTATTTATTATTCGCCTACAGTCTTGCAAAAAGTTTTCGAGAATTTCAACATTCAAAAGGACAATATTTATAAACTATATATTAACAACCCGAAACTTGAGCCAAGCTATATCAAATATGCGACAGGCTTTCTGGATGATTTTTACGAAATAATTACAAACAAAACGAAAGTGAAAAACCAGATTGTTGAGCAAGGCATGAAAAACTCCCATGGAGGAGTGGTGATAAAAGGATTGAATAATTAAAAGCTATTTCTTATTTAACGGTTTGGATATCTCAAAGTTACTACCGACTTTTGACTCATAAATATATCTAAAACTATAATTAATAGAAAAATGAAAAATCTTATTCAAATGTTTACTTGTTTATTAATGTTTTCTTCTTGCACTCATAATGCATTCAGAACAATTCCATTAAATGATTATTATGCCGAAATCACTCCTGAACAAAGGGATGTAATGGTAAACGAATTTAATTCCACATCAAGGTTTAACAGAAGTTTATCCACTTACTATTTAAACCCAAATAAATCTGGTGATAGCAGCTTTGTTAGACTTGAAGGTTTTGTAGTTAAAAAGGATATAATTAATAAAATAATGTCACAAACTGACGCCGCCGCATTGAAAATTTCTTTTGGACAAAACGGTTTCGACAAAAAAGGCTTGAAAAAGCGACCAAATATTAATATTATTTTAACTGCTTTAGATTCAAAAGGGAAAAAGTTGGATAGTTTGTCTTTACCAATGTTCCATAGTTTGTCTTTACTAATGATTGATAAAATACCACCATGCCCACCTTGCAATTCATTTTAAATTTAGAATCATGATAATCGCCCGATATATCTATTTACTAACATTAGTAATTTGCATTATAGTGGGTTTTTTAAAATCAAAATCCTTAGAAAAGCCCTATCTAAATTTATGGTTTTTATTAATATTCACTTTTATAAATGAAGTAATATCAACGGCATTAAATAATTACAAACTCAATGTAAACATACAATTACATTTTTTTACAGTTTTTGAATATTATATATATACTCGAATATATATTGCTATTTTTAATGATTTGGCTATTAAAAGGCTATTAAATATAAGTGTAATTATTTTATTTGTTTTACAGTTAATAAATTCACTGTATTTTCAACCCCTAATTGAATCAAATACAAACGTACTTTTAATAGAAAGTCTATTTTTAGTATTTATTAGCTTATTATATTTCAATAAAATAGCAAAAAATATATTGACTGATAATATTCTAAAATCTGAGGCATTTTGGCTCAACTCATTTATATTTATTTTTTATAGTTACAACATCAATATTTGGGGTTTGCATAGCTTAAAAGTATATAAATGGCTTAACCCACCATTTTATATATACGATATTATGATGGGTTTATGTATTATTATGTATATTGTATTCGGAATAATACTCATGATAAACAAAAAAACAACCCAAAATGAATGAAACTAATTCAAATGCAGTTTTAATATTTACCTTGGTAAGTCTTTTTCTGCTAGCATTAGTATTTGGGTTTATTATTTATTTTATTGTAGCCTACCGAAACAAACAACGTGATTTTTTATTACTCACTAGTCAAAAAATTGAAATTGAAACCAAAAACGAAACTATAAAAAACACTTTAGCTGACCTAAAAGCTACCCAAAACCAACTTATCCAGTCAGAAAAACTCGCATCCCTCGGTGAGCTCACTGCGGGTATTGCACATGAAATACAAAATCCGCTGAATTTTGTGAATAATTTCTCAGAAATAAATGTAGACTTGCTTGTAGACATTAACAATGAAATCAAATCAGAAATCCCCGATTTTTCATATATAAAAGAAATTATTGATGATTTATCTGAAAATCAAGGAAAAATAAACTTTCATGGCAAAAGAGCCAGCAACATTGTAAAAAGTATGCTTGAGCACTCTCGACATAGTAACGGACTTAAATTGCCAACCAATATAAACCAGCTTGCCGACGAATATTTGCGACTTTCCTACCATGGTTTGAGAGCAAAAAACAAAAGTTTTAATTCTAATTTTAAAGCAATTTTAGATGAAAATTTGCCAGAAATTGAAGTTGTTGCACAAGACATTGGTAGGGTGTTACTTAATTTATGTAACAATTCCTTTTATGCTGTATGGCAAAAATCTAAGAAAATGATTGAACACCCCGACCTAGACAATAAATACAATCCAGAAGTGACAATAACCACAAAAGCACTTGAAAATGAAATTATTGTGAGTATTAATGACAACGGAATTGGCATGTCCGATGCTATAAAACAAAAAATATTCCAACCTTTTTTTACCACAAAACCTAGTGGCGAAGGTACAGGCTTGGGCTTAAGTTTAGCCTATGACATTATCACCAAAGGCCATGGAGGCAGTATTGAAGCGGAAAGCGTTGAAGGCGAGGGCACGGAGATAAAACTACATTTCCCTTTAGTATAAATTAGTCAAGGAAAGTATATAGGCAACAACTACTAAGGGAAAGCCCACCATAAATACCGTATAGGCGATTTTCAGATAAAGGTATTTTTTTTCTAAAACCCTGCCTTGTGCGTATATATTGCCAATCATTTTGTTTTGCAAATTGGTTTCATTAGCTACCAATTCTTGCATGGAGCGCACATAATCGTCAAGAGAAAAAGAGGAGAAGTGGCCAAAAAACAAAAGATCAGCCTCATTAACTATCCTTTTATTAACCGTAGGCCGTGTAGCTAATATTGAATAAATAATTGTAATCAAGCAAACTAGTAGCAATAAAAAGGTAGGAAAAAGCAAATCTCGATTTTCAGTAAGCTTATTAAATAAAACAGAAACCACCAATGATACTATTATTGAATTGACAGAAATCATAAGGCCAGCCTTTTGGTCGGCCATATTACTTAGCCTTACCAGATTGGTAAGCATGGTGCGAAACATGGTTTCTGTGCTACGGCCACCCTTTTTTTTCTTTTTTTCTTTCTTTTTTTCCTGAATCGGGATTAATTCTTCCATTAGTTTATTTTTTTTATTTTGAAGGAGCTTATTTTTACTATTTATTTTTTTATAAAAATAGTGGTATTGTTTCAAAATTCATAGTTTTGATAGATTATAAATACGCTTAATAAATATTTTTGGTAGTATGGATATTTGTTGGTAAAATTGATAAATTATTTTCTAACTTTTAAATATGAATAATTATGAGCTTAAATACTAGAGAAATAAAAATAGTAATGATAACTTTTTTTGTAACATCTTTAATTTATTTATTAATATTTTCAGATATCAGATATTTATTTACAGGTACTGATATTGAAATAAAGAAGCATGGTGAAGTAATAACAAAACAAGATTTAATTAACCTTAGTACGAGGTATGAAAAAGATAATAAATCACATAAAGTAAATTATAAAGATCCTAAAGGCAAATTGTTAAGCGTAGTTGCCTTTAAATTTGAAACATGGCAAATTGAGGAAATAATTAATAAAAATAAAGCTTTAAATTTTGCAAATGGAGAAAAACCCAATAATATTATAATTTATATGGCTAAAGAAAATAGTTTTTGGGATGAAGGAAGAATGTATCCAGAAGTAAGTGTTTCGATTTTAGGAACACAAATCAAAGATGGAGTTGAAACATTATTAGATAAAAATATAAACGATGGACCGACGATTAGAATACCTGGCCCAGTTTCTATTTTCAATAAGGCCACAGCTTGCCCGCCTGGTTGTCCTCTATTACAATAAGTTATGCTTTTAAGAATATATTATTTTGTATTAATTTCGGGAATTTTAATAAGCATATATTCCTATAAAAAAAATTCAAAGGTATTCAAATTATTAATAAAACTAATTGCAATTACATTCTTTACTGAAATGACCGCAATTCTAATTGTAAAGTATTTACCTACAAATAGTTATGTATTTCAAATATTCACACCATTAGAATATTATTTCTACACAAAAATATTTTCAGCGTTTATAAAAGCAGAAAAGCTTAAGAAGTTAATAAGCTTAAGTTTTTATATATTTCTGATTATCAGTTTATTAAATATCATTTTCCTTCAGCCACTTTCTACTTCCAATACCAATACTATTATTTTAGAATGTTATCTGATTGTAGTGATGAGCTTACTACTTTTTATAGATATTCGTAATAATTTGGAATATCATAATATTTTGAAAGAAGAAGTTTTCTGGTTTAATTCTGCCGTTTTTATCTTTTATTCTATCAATATTATCATTTGGGGCCTTCGAAGCCTCAAAGTTTATAATCTAAAAAACCCTCCTGAAATTGTTTATAATCAACTTTTATGGTTTTTATGCATTATATTGTATTCAGTTTTTACTATTTCCATTGTAAAAAATGCAAAAAAACTAACCCAAAATGTCTCAAATTAGCTCATCCGATGTAATTATATTTACCATTTTCGGCATAGCCACCATCGCTCTACTCTTTGGTTTTATACTTTATTTTGTATTTGGCTACAGAAGCAAACAGCGTGATAACCAACTGCTTTTAGCCCAAAAAGAAGAAATAAATATCCAAAAATCAATAATTGAAAACACACTATCTGAATTAAAAGCTGCACAAAAACAATTGATTCAATCAGAAAAACTAGCCTCATTAGGTGAAATTACTGCTGGTATTGCCCATGAAATACAAAACCCATTGAATTTTGTGAATAATTTTTCTGAATTAAGTAATGAGCTTATTCAAGATATTAAATTAGAAAAAGAGCAACCACCTGAAAAAAGAGATGATAAATTAATTGATGAATTATTTCTTGATATTGCTGAAAATCTCGAAAAAATTACCACCCATGGTCGAAGAGCCAGCGATATTGTAAAAAGTATGTTATTGCATAGCAGAGCCAATTCAGGACATCCAGAAGTGACTGAAATAAATAAACTGGTCGACGAGTATTTGCGACTTGCCTACCACGGACTTAGAGCTCAGGATAAATCATTTAACTCCGTTATGAATACCGATTTTGACGAAACCATACCGCCTTTTCAGCTAATGAGGCAGGATATTGGTCGTGTTATTTTGAATATTATTACAAATGCATTCCAAGCTGTAAATGAAAAATCAAAAAAAGTAGTTGATTATAAGCCCGAGGTAACTGTTAAAACAAAAAAAATAGCAGAAACAATTGAAATACTTATCACCGATAATGGTTTGGGAATACCAAAAGCAAATTTGGATAAAATTTTTCAGCCTTTTTTTACTACTAAACCTGCTGGTATGGGTACTGGGCTTGGCCTCTCCTTAGCTTATGATATTGTAATAGCCCATAATGGTAATTTATCAGTAGAAACAGTTGAAAGTGAAGGCACTACATTTAAAATAATACTTCCAATAAAAAATTAAGAAATCATTAAACCAATCAATAAGTTTTTTTATTTAAATAATTCATTTATTAGTATCTTGCTTAAAAATAAAAATCTATGAAAATATTAGTAGTTGACGATGAAACCGATGTTAGAGAATTGTTTTTACAACGTTTCAGGCGTGAAATACGTGAAAAATTACTAGACTTTGCTTTTGCTTATTCAGGTGAAGAAGCTTTAGCGTATTTAGCCTCATATGATCATGAGGCTGTTCTTATACTATCAGATATAAATATGCCTGGTATGAGTGGCTTAGAATTACTAAGAATCATTAAACAAAATTCATATATTCCACCGCCAGTGGTAATGATGATAACCGCCTATGGTGATGCCGAAAATTATAGTACTGCCCAAAGTCTTGGTGCCGACGATTTTTTAACAAAACCAGTCGACTTTACTAATTTAAGAGAAAAACTTATTGCATTAAATAATTAATTTTATAGAAAGATTCAAAATCATTTGATGGTAAAAATATTAGTCGCTGACGACGAGACAGATTTGGAAGTGCTTATAAAACAAAAATTCCGCCAAAAAATACGGGACCAAAGTTTTGATTTCATTTTTGCTACAAATGGTCGTGATGCTTTGAACAAATTAGTGGAAAATCCGGATATTGATATGGTTTTGAGCGATATCAATATGCCTGAAATGGATGGATTAACACTATTGAGTAAAATGTCGGAAACCTGCCCATTGATAAAAACGGTCATGATATCAGCCTATGGTGATATGGAAAACATACGTACGGCCATGAATTGTGGTGCTTTTGATTTCATTACAAAACCCATCAATTTTGACGACTTAAGCCTTACCATTGATAAGACAATGGTACATGTGAACCAAATAAAAGCTACCCTAAAAGCCATAAAAGAAAACAACATATTAAAAATGTATGTTGATGAAAATGTTCTCAATTTTATGGGTGGGCATGAATACGAAAACAGCCTAATGGTAAATGAAAATATAGAGGCAACCGTAATATTTATAGATATTTGCAGCTTCACTTCCATAAGTGAAAATGAAAGCCCAGATAACGTTGTGAAGCTTTTAAATAGTTACTTTGATATTATGGTCAAAGAAATTATTGCACAAGAAGGCTTTATTGATAAATTTATTGGCGATGCTATAATGGCAGTTTTTAAAGGAAAGCATCATCTGGATAGAGCAATAGAGGCATGTCTTGCGGTGCGCAATAAAATAGATGACCTACCTATAGTTTCTGATCATATAAGCTTTACCCCAAAAGTGTCTATTGGCATAAATAGTGGCGAAATGGTTTCAGGTAATATTGGCTCTGTAAGCCTTCGTAGATTAGACTATACTGTAATTGGTGATACAGTAAACATTGCTTCTCGCCTACAAACATCAGCAAAGCCTGGCCAAATATTAATCAATGAGGGGGCCTATCAAAAAGTTAAAGATTCGTTTCATTTCCAAAATGTAGGTGAAATAAGTCTGAAAAATAAAACCAAACTTATGGTAGTTTATGAGGTGTTGAATTAGTATTTCCCTTTTGGCCAATCTAATTTATTTGAAATATCATTTGAAATTCTAAAATTCATTTTTTTGTAAAATACTTGCATAATAAAAAAACATTTATTTACTTTGCAATACAAAGTTATTTGAAATAATATGAAACAACATCTTCAAGACCTCACCGAAATACGGAGCTTAATGGAACGCTCTTCCCGCTTTATTTCACTAAGTGGCTTATCGGGTATATTTGCCGGAACATTTGCTTTAATTGGGGCCTATTTTGCCTATTCAAGGTTAATGCATGAGGCTCAAAATATACCTTACCAAAACCTTACCTTTTATTCACCTATTGTAAGATTTCTCCTTTTAGATGGAGCATTAGTATTAGGCTTTTCCTTGTTGGCTTCCATTTACTTTAGCGCTCGCCAAGCAAAGAAAAAAGGTTTGAAAATATGGGACAGCAGTTCAAAAAGACTTTTAATAAATACGCTGATTCCCCTTGCGACAGGTGGACTGTTTTGCTTGATTTTATTTCAGCATGCCCCACAATTAATAGATTCGGCTACACTTCTGTTTTATGGATTAGCGCTCTTAAATGCTTCAAAATACACTTTTGACAATGTAAAATACTTAGGCTATATTCAAATCGGCCTTGGATTAATAAGTGGCTTGGTTAATGATTGGCATTTAGGATTGTTATTTTGGGCACTTGGTTTTGGTGTTTGTCATATTATTTATGGTATAGTGATGTACCGAGAATATAAAGGATAAATGCAAAATTTAATTGAAAATATAAATAAAATTTTTGAAAATCGCACTCGCTTAGGTATTATGTCTATACTTATGGTACATGATTGGGTCGACTTTGGGGAGCTTAAAGAAACGCTAAATTTGACAGATGGCAACTTAGCTTCACATATTGCTGCTTTGGAAAAAGAGGACTATATCCAAATCAAAAAAGCCTTTATCGGTAAGCGGCCAAACACCTCTTTCCAAGCCACAAAAGCAGGCAAGCAAGCCTTTAAAGAACATTTAAACGCTTTAGAAGCCTTGATAAAAGGCATGTAAATATTGAGCTTCAATCTGAACCAAAAAAATCTTTACTAAAAGAAATAAAGATTCCAGTGTGATTTATTCAAATATTTGGGTATTGAATCGGAATTCAAATTCAAAAGTTAATCGCCCAAATATTCAAATAAATCATGGGCTTTTTTAATAAATATTAACTTTGTATTTCAAAGTACTTTTATATATTTTCAAACAAAAACAAATTTCAAAATGCAAAACGAAACCCGCATCCCCACATTTTTAGAACGCAATTCTGCCATTATCAAAGGCGTATTCATTGGCTTTTTAATACTGATTTTGCTTATTCCTACAGCCATGATTGAATCCTTAATTACTGAACGGCAAGGTCGAGAATCGGAAGCTATTCGAGAAGTGAGTTCAAAATGGGGCAATAGTCAATCTTTTATCGGCCCAGTTTTGAAAGTACCTTTTTACAAAATAAATAAAATTGAGAAAGTAAATGAAAAAGGTGGCAAAGAGATAGAATCGGAAAAGAAAATTGAATTTGCGTACTTTTTGCCCGATAAATTGGATATAATTGGCGAAGTTTTTCCAGAAATGAGAAATCGTGGTATTTATGAAATAGCTGTATATCGCTCTCATATGAAATTTAAAGGCAATTTTTCTGAAATTCAATATCAAAATATGAACATTTTACCAGAAAATATGATTTGGAAGGATGCCAAAATATTATTGACTTTGAGCGACTTACGTGGTTTGAAAGAAGAGGTAGTTTTGGATTGGAATGGAAAAAAATCGAATTTCAATTCTGGAGAGGAGCTTTCTTTTGGTGCTAATTTGCAAGAAAATAGTCGCATTTCAGGCATATATACCCCTATTTCAATTCAAAATGAGGGCAAATCAGTTAATAACTTTAGTTTTTCTATTAACATAAAAGGCTCAGAATCAATTAATTTCATTCCAGTGGGCAAAACCACAGAAGTGAGTTTAAAATCAAATTGGCCGAGCCCAAGTTTCATTGGCTCATTTTTGCCCGATAAGCGACAAGTGTCAGAAAAAGGCTTTTCAGCCAATTGGAAAGTATTGCATTTAAACCGTAATTTCCCCCAATATTGGACAAATACTGCCCCAGCTTCCATAAATTCCTCAGCTTCTGGGGTAAAACTAATTTCACCTAACGACAATTATCAAAAATCAAGTCGCTCAGCGAAATACGCTATTTTAATTATTTCACTAACGTTTTTAGCCTTCTTTTTCACAGAAATTGTGAATGCAAAAAAAGTGCATCCGTTCAATTATATACTCATTGGCATTGCATTATGCATTTTTTACACGCTATTAATCTCCATTTCAGAGTTTTTAACCTTCAATATTGCCTACTTTATTGCCACCATTTTAACGATTGGTCTTATATTTTGGTATTCAAAAAGCATTTTTGGCAACAAGCGGCCCGCTACGATTATTGCTTTGGTTATGCTCCTACTTTACGGTTTCATTTTTGTAATCATTCAGTTGGAAGACACTGCATTACTCATCGGAAGCATTGGTTTATTCATCATTTTGGCGATAACTATGTACGTTTCCCGTAAAATTGATTGGGCAAATGTGGGAGTAAAACAAGTGTAGATTTAGAGGGGAAATTAAGTTTGAATTCGAATTGATTCGGATTCAAACTTAAATAAAATATTATTTGATAAGAAGATAGTGTATAAAATGCTAAAAAAATTAAATCTTAATTGGATAAGAATTTTAGCAATTCTTTTAGCTCCATTAGTTGGTATAATAAGTTCAGATTGTTTTTTTCTTCCCGACAAAATTTTCATATTTTCAAGAATATATTCAGCATACTTTTTTGAAACATGTTTTATTGCTATGATGTCACAAATTCTATGTGTGGAAATATTACTTAATATTTTACAATTGAGTTTAACAAATTACTTAAAAATAGCATTAATGTATTTTGTTTTTATCATCGTGTTATTTTCATTTATTTTGTTTTTTGAACCCTATTTTTCAAAAGACATTGCATCATTTTGGCTATTCCATTTCTTTAAATACTTAATTGGCAATATAATAACCTACAACATTTTATATTTCAAAAATCAAAAAAACACTCAAAAATGAAAACGAAATTTCAAGTAAACCAAATCTATTTATTATTCACAATCACACTTTTCATTCTAGAAATCCTAATTGCCATTTTTGTACATGACCGATTTATCCGCCCATTTTTTGGGGATTTTTTGGTGGTAATATTTATGTTTTATTTTTTCAAATCATTTACAAAATTGAGCGATTGGAATATTGCTTGGATTAGCTTGTCAATCAGCTATTTAGTTGAGATTTTCCAATATTTCCATATTTTGAGATTCCTCGGTTTTAGTCATAATAAAATAGCTATAATTATTGCGGGAAATTCTTTCGCATGGGAAGATATGGTCGCCTATACGCTGGGAATATTGGCAGTACTTTGTTTTGAAATGAATTTCATTCAATATTATTTCCCAAAAACTAAGCTTCAATGACCTGCCCCTATCGCTATTTTGCAGGAAAAATAAATCAGTCAACTGCCTTTCAATCAGGGCATTATCAGAATAACTTTGAAAAAAATTTATTCGTGGATAAAAACTCAATCGTCCGCAAAATATGGGGGAAAGCCGATACAATTTTGTTCATATTTTGTGGAGCGGCAGCTGAATTTTCCTTAAATAAAGCCGTTGATTGGCTCTATTTTACAGGAAAGCTACCGTCAGATCCACTCGGTCGATTGTTTTCAACGGTAACTTATGCCAAACAAATCATTTATTCAACCGAGCAAGGCGCTTTAAAATCCATCGACAAAATATCGGCTATTCATAATACTGTGGAGTTGAATCGTGGCCAAAAAATACCCGATTGGGCCTATCGAGATGTCCTTTATATGCTAATTTATTACTCCATAGCGGCTTTTGAATTATTGGAAAGGAAACTTTCAAAGACCGAAAAAGAGGAAATTTTTGATGTTTTCAAACGTGTTGGCCAAAGAATGAAGCTGAAAAATTTACCAGAAAATTACGACACCTGGTTAATTGACAGAGATTTACATATGGAAAACAATTTAGTAAAAAGCCAATTTACAACAGATTTATTTTTCCAATACAAAAAACATTTGAGGTATTTTCGCTACCAAATTGTTTTAGAAGGCCAGAAACTAATATTACCAAAACACGTCAAAAAACTATTAAATTTCAGCGGCATTTCAATACTTAAACCTATGATTTTCATGTATAAAATTTCTAGAAAAATAAAATTGGACAAATACCTAAAAATAGCCTTGATGCCGTCCAAATATTATCAGCAAATACTAAAATTGGATAGTAACCAATAAAAAAATACTTTATATTTCAAATAATACAATAGAAATAGCGTATTGCCCTAAACAAAATAAATATCTTGCGGTTTAAACAAAGTACCATTTATGTTGTTTATATATGAGATGAGGAATGTTAATATAAAAACTAAATCCTCTATTTTAAAAAAAATAAAAATCATGTTAGAAAAATTCACAATTACTGATAAATTATTATTTATTTCAGCACTGCTCTCATTAGTTTATTCAGAAGTATTATTTTTTAATGGCGAAAAAGAATCAGCATTATTTCTTGGGCTTTGGGTACCTTCTATACTCGCATTTGGAATCTACCTCAAACTTATAAATAATAAAAAAAATGACTGAATTTATCCCCTATTTTGCTGGTTTAATAACCTTATTATTCGGTTTGGCATTTTTTCTAGGACTCCAAGAATCGAAGAAAATAAAATAGCAATTACCCTGCTTCTAATTCCTTTCAGTAATATTGGTTAATTTCTCACGTAAAAAAATAATTTCAATTTGTTAACCTTGGAAAACTATTTGAAGAGTTTTCCAACGGTCAATTAGTTAATTGAAAATGAGCACCAAAATATTAATCTATTTTGACAAAACCCCTCATAAACATCGTCTGGTTCAAACGTGACTTACGGTTTACCGACCATGAGCCGCTTTTTGAAGCCCAAAAATCAGGCTTACCTTTGTTGCTTATGTACTGTTTTGAACCAAGTTTGATGGCCTATCCAGATTCAGACGTTCGCCATTGGCGATTTGTACATGAATCTCTTGTGGAAATGAATGGAAGACTTAAAGACCTTGATGCTCTCCTATTTGTATTTCAAAATGAGGTATTAACTGTTCTCTCAGAAATCTCAAAAAGCTATTCCATACAAAATATTTTTTCGCATCAGGAAGTCGGCAATCGGCTTTCTTTTGATCGAGATATTGCAGTTGCAGTTTTTTGTAAAACCGAAAATATTACTTGGCATGAATATCAATTGAATGGAGTAATCAGAAAGTTGAAATCACGTAAAACTTGGGAGGCTCGCTGGGAAAAACACATGGCCGAGTACCCAAAACTGGTTCCTGAGGAGAATTGGAACATTCTAAAATTGGATGAGAATTTATATAAGCAACTGAAAGGCAATTCATTAGACGCTGAAATAACCAGCCGCAATAAAAATTTTCAACAAGGAGGAGAATATTGGGCTTGGCGATATCTGAAAAGTTTTGTGACTGATAGATATGTTAATTATAGCAAAAATATTTCAAAACCAGCACTCGCTCGCAAAAGTTGCAGTCGCCTTTCACCCTATTTGGCCTATGGCAATATTAGTATGCGAATGGTTGTGCAATACACGAAACAACATTACTCAAATTCAACCAATAAAAGGGATTTAACCAATTTTATTTCTCGCTTACATTGGCATTGCCATTTCATGCAAAAGTTTGAGGATGAGTGTCGTATGGAATTTGAAAATATCAATAGCGCCTATGATAATTTACAAAAACCTAAAAATGAAGCCTACATAAAAGCTTGGGAAACAGGCCAAACTGGCGTTCCACTTTTGGATGCATGTATGAGGTGCTTGGTTGCAACTGGGTATATCAATTTTAGAATGCGGGCTATGGTAGTTTCGTTTTTTGTGTTTAATTTATGGCAAGATTGGCGACATTTATCACACTTTTTGGCACGACAATTCCTTGATTATGAGCCGGGTATACATTACCCCCAAATACAAATGCAGGCGGGATGTACAGGCGTAAATACAATTCGGATTTACAACCCGATTAAAAATTCTGAAGACCGTGATACCGATGGAATATTTATAAAAACGTGGATTCCTGAGCTTAAAGATGTACCTTCAAACCTTATTCATGAGCCTTGGAAACTCACAGCATTAGAGCAAAATCTGTACAATTGTAAAATAAATATTGACTACCCAGCTCCAATTGTAAACATAGAAGCAACTCGAAAATACGCTAGTGATATAGTTTGGAACTATAGAAAAGGTGATGAGGTTCGAAAAGAAGGTAAACGAATTTTAGAAAAACATGTTAACAATCCTAATTCAGAAAGGAATAAAGTGAAGACCTTTTCACTCAAAAAGAAACAAATAAGAAAACAATGAAAAACTTCCTTACAGCAAAATGGGAAAATTTAGTGATGGCCAATTATGCAATTGATTCAGAAATTCTTATGCCATATCTACCTAAAGGAGTTGAACTGGATCTGTTTGAAGGCAAAGCATACGTAAGTCTGGTGGGTTTTATGTTTAAAAATACCAAAATATTTGGTATTCCTGCTATTGGCTTAGGTACTTTTGAGGAAGTAAATCTGAGGTTTTATGTAACTCGTAAGGAAGGTAACATCACCAAAAGGGGAGTCGTTTTTATCAACGAAACCATCCCTTACAAAATAGTGGCTTGGGTAGCCAATTACCTATATAAAGAACATTATATTGCCATTCCCACCAAACATACTTGGGACATTTCAGCTGAAAATAAGCGTATTTCTTATTCTTGGAAAATGAAAACTAATTGGAATAATATGAACATCATCGCTTCAACCACAAAATATTCCATGCAAAAAGGAAGTATTGAAGAATTTATTTTTGAGCACTACTTTGGCTATACTAAAATATCTAAAACCGAAACCGAAGAATATACAATACAACACCCACGTTGGCAAATAAATCAGGTATTAGAAAGTGAAGTCAATTGTAATTTTGAAGAAATGTATGGTACCGATTTTAGGTTTTTATCAACCATAAAACCTGATAATATAATGCTTGCCGAAGGCTCTGAAATTGCAGTGGAATGGAAAAGAAAGCGGTTGTAAATTTGAAAATATAAATGCCGACCCAAAAAGTGAGCAAATAAAAAAGACAAGAAACTAAATTCCTTGCCTTTTTTATTTAAACCCAAACCTAATTATTTGAAATAATTATGCTGTTTTCATTTGTTCAGCTGCAGTTGCATTTTTAGCAATACTGTAAACAACCAAACCAAAACCAATTTTATTTATTGCATCAGCAATATTGTAAGCTAAGTCAACTGGTGAGTTTTTAGTAAAATCAGCACCTTCAACAAAACCATGCAAAATGTTGCCTGGAAGCATACAGTAACCAATTGGATAAATAGCCCAACCTACTAAAGTAAACCAACGCATAACTTTATAACCATCAGTAACGGCTGAATTATTTGATGTGGCAGCTAATTTTGAAGCCTCACCCAAATAAATTTCATAAATGATATAAGCCCAACCCAAAGTTGAAATTATACCCCACATAACATTACTTTCTGGAGTGATCGCTTCACCAATGTAACCAGCAACAAGCATAACTACTGCACCGATAATCAAACGAACCAACATACCTGATTTTGCACCGGCAGGCTTAAGTATTAAATAATATTCAATGCACATTAATGGTACAGTCAAAGTCCAATCGATATATCTGAATTGGGTTGGAGACGTGCCGGTTTCTAACCATAAACCACGCATGTAAAAATAATGTACTGCGGCAATAAAAGTAATCAATGCCGAAATTAATAAAGATGTTTTCCACTTGTCGTTAACGGTACCTCTTTCTACTATAAAAAAGATAGAGGCAGCCAACATTGACATGTAGCCAGTAAAAAATGTAAATCCGATATAGTCGCCTGCTTGTAGGCTTCCCTCGAGGAGCATGTTAATTGTACTCATTTGTTAGTAAGATTAAGTTAAAATGATTTATTTAATAATAATTTTTATTATTATAATACTAAAACTGCCAACCCAATAAAATGTTTAATAATTATAAAAAAAATTATACAAAAATTATTTTGCTTGATTCATCTCATTTAAAATTATTAAATGCGGTAGTGTAATTAGTGAAATGAAGATGAATAAAATCGCAAAGGGGTCAATTCGATTGGTGAAGTTTTGACAAAACCACAAAAAGCCAGTTAAGAATACAATAGCCAAAATAGTGAATGGCATTGACTTAAGATAAACAGTTTTAAACGAAAGGTAGGGTTTATCTTTTTTCAAAAAATCATAAGTATTATCAAAAGCGCACAAAGCATGCCAACCTCCAAAATAAAGTGCAAAAGCAGGTATTAAGGGCAGCCAAATGGTAATGAATAATATTAATGATAAACGAACTAAGCGAAATTTATCAAAATTGATAAAATGATTGGACTGAGCTACTATAAAAAACGTTACTAGTGACAACCCTAAAAGGTAGAGTATGCCCTTTACATTTTGTTGAACATTTTCCCAAAACAACAACATTTTAGGTTGTTCTCCCAACATTTGCTTTACAATTGGGCTAGCCTCTTCATGATGGATCAATAGTAGGAATGCCAAAACATAAAGACCATAAATAATTCTAACAAAGTACCATATTTTATTATTTTTTGGCACCTCCTCAATGTCTGTTTCACCAAAATGCCAGGCAGAAATAAAAATAAAAAATAAAAAACTAAGACCTGAAAAGAAATACCATAAAACCCCATAACAAGCCATAATAATGAGGTATTTAATCAAAAACTTATTGAAACTATATTTAATTTTTAGTTTGTTGTAAGTCTGTTGCTGTATTAAATGATCCAATGCCCCATGGGGAATTCCAGCGGTTAAAATAAGAAAACCAAAAAATAATATTTGGAAATTTTCAGATAAGGGCCCATTCAAAAATTGAAGAAACAATAAAACTATTCCTAAAACTATCGAAAAAACTGTAGGAGTTTTTAAAAAAATATTAATATTATTTCTCATTTTATCTAAGTTTAGTTACCCTTTAATAAATTATAACCCTACTTTTCTTTTATTGTTCAAACTTTGCTTAATTATTTTTTTCAAAATCAAAACTATTCTCAAAAAACAATATGACAAAAGTAAAGTTTAAAATTATTAGATGATAAATGTAAAAAAGCAAAACCTTCCTTTTAAAACTTGTTTGATTTGCAAGAAACCATTTACTTGGCGTAAAAAGTGGGAGAAGAACTGGGAAGAAGTGAAATACTGTAGCGAACGGTGCAAAAAATCAAAATAACAACATAAAATTGTCGGAAAAAAGAACAATCAAATTGATATTTGGTGATCAGCTTAATAGTAACCATTCTTGGTTTTTAAAAGATGATGCCCATACCACTTTTGTGTTAATGGAGGTGCTTTCTGAATCTGATTATGTTCAGCACCATATTCAAAAAGTAGTCGGTTTTTTTGCTGCCATGCGAGCATTTGCTGTCGAGATAAAGGCAAGAAATCACAAAATTATTTATATCAAAATAAACGATGTAAATAACCTGCAATCATTCGAAAAAAATTTAAATTATTTAATCGAAACTTACGGTTTCACTCATTTCGAATATCAATTACCTGATGAATATAGACTTGATTTATTGTTAAAAAACTACTGCGGTACGCTTTCAATTTCTCATGAAGTTTCTGATTCAGAGCATTTTATGAGCAGCAGAAACGAATTAGGTGATTTTTTTGAAGGTAAAAAAACATATTTGATGGAAAGCTTTTACCGCTATATGCGTAAAAAGCACAATATATTAATGAACGGTGCTGAACCTGCCACCGGCCAATGGAATTATGATTTCAATAATCGCAAAAAACTACCCCAAAATCATATTCCAATACCGCCATTAACTTTCGAAACCGATGCTTCAGAAATTTTAAAAGAAATTAAAATTGCTAACATTAAAACGATTGGAAATATTGACGCAGCACATTTCATTTGGCCTATTAATAGAACGCAATCACTTGAATTATTATCCTTTTTTGTAAAAGAATGCTTACCGTTTTTTGGTACCTATCAAGACGCTATGACACCTTCAGGCTGGTCCCTTTATCATGCTAGGGTATCCTTTTCATTAAATACCAAAATGATTTCGCCAGCTGAAGTAATTAACGCTGCCATTATTGAGTGGCAGAAACGCCCGAATGAAATAGAATTCAATCAATTGGAAGGCTTTGTGAGGCAGATAATAGGTTGGCGTGAGTATATGCGAGGTATTTATTGGTTGAAAATGCCAGAATTTTCTACCTTAAATTATTTCGACAATACAAATAAACTACCCGATTGGTTTTGGACAGGTAAAACCAAAATGAATTGCCTCAAGCATGCCATTACCCAATCACTTGATTACGCCTATGCCCATCATATTCAGCGACTCATGATTACTGGCAACTTTGCATTACTCGCTGGAATACACCCTGATGAAGTTGATAAATGGTATTTGGGCATCTATATCGATGCCATTGAATGGGTGGAAATTACCAATACAAGAGGAATGAGCCAATATGCTGATGGCGGAATTATAGGTTCAAAACCCTATGTGAGTTCTGCGGCTTACATCGATAAACAAAGTACTTATTGCGGAACTTGTTTTTATGATAAAAACAAAAAAACAGGCCTTAAAGCTTGTCCATTCAATAGTTTATATTGGAATTTTTATGATAGAAATGAATCGAAATTAAGTAAAAACCCAAGAATAGGAATGGTATACAACACTTTACGAAAAATGAAATCTGAAAATAAAATAGCACTATTAGAACAAGCCTCATATTATTTAGAAAATATAAACGAACTATGATAAAAAAATCAATTGTATGGTTTAAAACCGATTTGAGACTTCATGATAATGAAACACTTGTGCATGCAATAAGGCATAGCGATGAGATAATTCCAGTTTATTGCTTTGATGAAACGCATTTTGCAACTACAGAATTTGAGTTTAAAAAAACAGGAAATTTCAGAGCACAATTTCTTTTGGAAAGTTTACAAGATTTGAATTCAAATCTTCGCAAATTAGGTTCAGGTTTAATTATTATAAAAGGAAAACCCGAAATTGAACTGTGTAAACTAGCACATCAATTTGGGGCACAAAAAGTCTATGCAAAAAAAGAAGTTGCTTTTGAAGAATTAGAAACAGAGGCGAAAGTAGAAACTGAGCTTTGGAAACAACAAATCACTTTTGATACATTTAGCCCGAGCACTTTGTATCATGCTCAGGATCTGCCCTTTACAATCAAAGATATACCTGATATTTTTACAAATTTCAGAAAGCAGGTTGAGCGTGAATGCTCAGTAAGAAATACTTTTGAAAAGCCCTCTATTATTAATTCACCAAAATTACCCGATTTCGATTTACCAAGTAGGGAAGAATTAGGCTTAGAATTCGCCCAATCAGACCATCGAGCAGTACTTAAGTTTATAGGCGGGGAAACTGAAGCCTTAAAACGAGTAAATTATTATTTATTTGAAACTAAAGCCATATCCGATTACAAAATCACCAGAAATGGCCTAATTGGCGACTTATTTTCAACAAAATTTTCGCCCTGGTTGGCTTTAGGATGCATTTCACCCAGAGAAACTTACAAAGAAATAAAAAGGTATGAAAAGCAATTTAAAGCCAATGAATCTACCTATTGGGTTGTTTTTGAGTTAATGTGGCGAGATTATTTCAGGTTTATGATGAAAAAATACCGGCATAAATTCTTCCTTCAAAATGGAATAAAAGCTGACGAAAAACCTTTACAAAAGCACAATCAAGAACTTTTTGATAATTGGAAAAACGGTACGACTGGAGTCGATTTTGTTGACGCCAATATGATTGAGCTGAAATTAACTGGCTTTATGAGTAACCGTGGTAGACAAAATGTGGCAAGTTTTCTGATAAACGATTTGAAACTTGACTGGCGCTATGGAGCAGCCTATTTTGAGCAACAACTTATTGATTATGATGTATGTAGCAATTGGGGTAACTGGGCCTATTTGGCAGGTATTGGCAACGACCCTAGGGAAAACAGGCATTTTAATATTGAAAAGCAAGCTTCCGTTTATGATGCAGATAAAAAATATAGAACTTTATGGAATAGCAATCTAAATGAAATTATTAACTTATGTTACGCAAAAAATTAAAAAAACACCCCGTCAACTAAGTCAGAGCTAGCGCTCATAAGCATAATACTCTCGTACATGCTTACCCTACATGGAGTGGATTCCCCCAAAGCTGGTGCCTAATCCTTCCCCTGGGAAGGTGGCATGCTGGCTTAGCCGTATGACGGAAGGGGCCTTATTCGAAAAAAAACGTAACATCAGTTGAAAGTTCAACTCATCTAAAACAAGCTACAATTCAATTTTAGCAATTCGTTTATTCATTACCCAAAACCAAAGCGGTGGCACTAAACTCAAAAGCATTGACCCTGGGTAGCCAGTAGGTAATTGAGGTGCGTTTTCATGCGATTGTAATATTTGATATTTACGACTTGCCATATAGTGGTGGTCGGAATGGCGGCTCAGTTCAAATAAAAATAATCGGCCAAGTACATGATCACTATTCCAGCTATGAACAGGCAGAACACGCTCATAATTGCCTGATTCTAAGCGCTTTCTTTGCAAACCGTAATGCTCAATATAGTTTACAGTTTCCAAAAGTAATGCACCTCCGAAAGCGGCAAATATAAAATAAAACATAATTTCTATGCCAAAAAAGTAGCCAATAATACTAACTAAAGCGAGTTGTATAACTTGGACTTGGATCATTTCGTTTTGTAAAGAGAAAACTTGTATACCTTTCTTTTTACATTCACTATTAGCAATTTTCCAAGCTGAAATAAATGAATACCAAATAGTCCGTGGGAAGAAAAAGTAAATGGGCTCATTCAATCTCGATGATGCAGGATCGTCAGGTGTAGCCACATTTTTATGATGGCCTTT
>JANMZR010000010.1:0-11750 GCA_031383555.1 Cytophagaceae bacterium
ATAAGTTTTTTATAAAATTCTGTAACATACCCTTAGTGAGGCTATTATACCTTTATATATTATGAAATGATTCATAATATAAAGCTAATAATATGAAAAGGTTTATTCTAAACAAGTTTTCGTTTGCTGTTTTGCTACTAATTACGGCCAATGTATTTTCTCAAACAGACAAATTGGGCACTTCTGCCAACTTTGCTTTTTTTACAAAAATTGGTGCATTTACTAATGAAGGCTTCTCTAATATTACTGGAGATATAGGTACCAACGCTGGTCCACTTACAGGTTTTCCTCCTGGTGTAGTCAATGGCCAAATTAGGATTGAAACTCCTGTAACACTGCAATCAGGTGATGATGTTATTACAGCCTATAATTATTTTGCAGGGTTACCGTGCACTTTTCCTTTGGCCACAAATTTGGGTGGCGGTCAATTATTAGGCCCCAATGTATATTGTATGGGGGCGGCATCAACTTTAACTGGTGAGCTTAAACTTGACGCACAAAATAACCCAAATGCCTTGTTTATTTTTCAAATTAATGGTGCTTTTAGTGTAGCGGCTTTATCAAAAGTTGTACTCCTCAATGGAGCCACTTTTGATCAAATATATTGGCAAATCAACGGGGCTGTTGAACTCGGTACTACTTCAGAATTTCAAGGAACAATTATTGCAAACGGTGCCATTTCATTACTAGAAGGCGCTTCACTTTTCGGCCGTGCGTTATCAAAAGCGGGCGCTATAGGCTTAAAAAATAATTTTGCCTTTATTCCACCTCCAGTGCCACTTCCAATAAAATTGGTTAAATTTTCTGCCTCAATGGTAGGTATTCATAACCTTATAGAATGGGAAAGTGAAGCAGAAAATAATGGTGATTATTATGAATTAGAAAAAAGTATTGACCTTAAAAAGTTTTCAGTTATTGCCAATCTTAATACCATAGGCAAGAATGAACATTATGAATTTCTAGATAAAAATTCAGCTTTCGGTACAAGCTATTATAGATTAAAAATGAATGAAGCTACGGGAAAATATCTTTATTCTAAAATTGTGGCAAGTTATAAGCCACAAGAATCAGATTTGGTATTTGCAGCCTATCCCAACCCTGTTAAAGATATTTTAACTGTAAAACTAGGCCTAGATTATGCCCCAAATCAGGCACTAAATGTTTTTGACGCCTCTGGGAAAAATGTTTTTTTAGACCAAACACAAAACAGAATTGATATGAGTAGCCTTCCACAAGGTATGTACATTTTAAGGTACTTTTCAGGTGGAAATAGTAGAATATTAAAGATTGTGAAGCAATAACATAAGGCAAAAAAATATAATTCCGTTAGGCAACTGCAAAACTCTTCTGCAAAATGTGTGAATTATAAAAACTTCCCTCAAAATTGTGTAACAAGTAAACCTAGATAGTTAATGACCTTTGTATCATAAGGTATCCGAAGAAATGAACTTTTTAAATCTTCATATTTTGATTAATTGTTCTAACATTTTTTTTGAAATCAGATTGTTTGAAACGATTATTTTGGAGGATACCTTATAACCATAACATTTTCATTAATCAATAAAATAATTAAAAGTCATGAAAAAATTAAACATCCTATTGGTTCTAAGTTTATTTGTAATTACAAGCATGCAAAGTTTGGTAATAGCACAAACTAATGTTTCAACCACACAACAAAAGCCAAAATCGAAACTAAATAAAACTCAAAAAGGCGCCATTATTGGAGCGACTACTGGCGGTGTTGTTGGTGGAATAATAGGTAGCAAAAGCAAAAATACAGCACTGGGGGCCATTTTAGGTGCTACAGTTGGTGGAGCAGTTGGTGCTGTAATTGGTAACAAAATGGACAAACAAGCCAAAAAAATTGAAGAGGAATTGGGCAAAGCAGCAAAAGTAGAGCGAGTTGGTGAGGGTATAAGAGTTACTTTTGACAATAAAATGCTTTTTGCTTTTGGCAAATCGTATTTGAATGACGACAACAAGGCCGACCTTCAAAAGTTTGCGGGTACTCTTAACGAATACCCTGATACTGACCTACTTATAGTTGGCCATACTGATAATATTGGCTCTAATGGCTTCAATCAATCACTTTCAGTACGCCGTGCTTATGCCGTAAAAAATTATATGGATGAAATTGGAGTTGCAAACTCTCGCTTAAAAGCTAGTGGCAAAGGTGAAAGCCAACCAATTGTATCTAACAGTTCAGAATACAATCGTTCGCTAAATCGCCGTGTGGAAATAGCCATTTATGCCAATGATAAAATGAAAGCCGAAGCTAAAACTGAGGCAGGGTTATAAAAAAAACTAAGAAATAACAGGGCCATGGAAAGTTTAAAACAAATATCGAAATTTTTAAAAAAAACATTTACAAAAGTTAAACAACAAAAACATGAAAAAGAAAATAACGATTGTTGCGTATTTGATGGTTATGACGACCATTATCGCACCCAATTTTTGCGAAGGCCAAGTTAAAGTGGGAGTAAGAGGCGGCTTAAATGCCACTAATATTTCATTCAAAAATCTACCAGAGCGCAGCGAACAATATGGTTACCATGTTGGAATGTTTTTGGAAATTGGCGCAGCTTTTATAGCGGTCCATCCTGAGGTGAGTTTTTCGACCAAAGGCACTGATTTTAAATACCTTGGTGAAAAGAGATCTATAAAAATGAACACCGTAGATTTGCTTTTGCCTATTGCCTTTAAGTTAAGCGTAATCGATTTAACAGTGGGCCCTTTCGTTTCTTTTTTGATTAACAAACCTGTTTACACACAATATACCGATAATTCGGTAATCATAAATGGCTTTAAAAAAGTAGATGCTGGTCTAACTGCTGGGCTTCGGTTTAATATGAGCAAGGTGTTTTTAGGGGTACGTTATAACCAAGGCTTGATGGAAGTAGGAAAAGAAAATTTAATTTCTGCATTGGGTTCTGGTAAAAATGCCGTTGGGCAGGTATCATTGGGGTTTAGATTTTAAGTTGTGAAAATTGCTTTTTTAAAGAAAAAAATCAAAACCAAAAAATAGTTTATTGTGGATAGTTAAACCGTTTTTATAATGAATATTGTAAAAGCGGTTTTTTTTAATCATTATTTTTCAAATATTAAATTGCTTAAAATGACACATATATATCGCCATGCGGAGAATACTTTTGAAAAACTGACCAGTTTTATCTCAGTAGTGCTGGGCAATTCAATCACCTTTATTTTGGCTTTAATTACTGTAATTTATTGGCTCACAAATAAAGAGTTTTGGGCAATGGACACCCAATCAAAAATAGGTGAAGTAATTTTAGGGATTACATTTTTAACCCTATTTATAATACAAAAATCTTTCAATAAGTTTTCTGGCTCACTTCATTTAAAACTTAACGAACTGGTTTCGTCAAACTCAAAAGCAAATAATTCAGTAATAAATGTAGAAACAAAAACTGAGTTAGAAATTACAGAACTCACCAAAGAATATGCCGAATTGGCTGATGAAATTAAAGTAATTGAAAAGGAAATTGAAAAAAAATAAGGCTCAAATATTAATCAAAAACTCATTATGAAAACAATACTCGTACCGACTGATTTTAGCGACAATGCTATGCATGCAGCCCGTTATGCGGCAACGCTTGCTAGGGTTTTGGATGCCAACCTGATTTTTATCAATATTTATACAATGCCAGTTGTATTTGAATATGAAGTAATGTCAAATATGAATACGAATATGGCTGAAATGCAGCGAATTACTGAGTTGAATTTGAAAGATTTCACTAATGATTTTATAAAAAAGACCAATTTCACCCCCGAGCGAGTATCTCAAATTGCTAATTTTGGTTCAATTACAGACTCAATTATTGAAAAATCGGAAGGGACAATGATTGATATGATTGTAATGGCCACTAAAGGAGCACATAATTTTATGGATAATTGGTTAGGTACAAATGCTGAAAAAGTGGCGAAATATTCAGATTGCCCCGTTTGGATAATACCAGAAAAAGCAAAGTTAGAATACCCATCAAAAATATTATATGCTGCCGATTTCAAGGAAAATGAAGGAGTTGCATCAAAAAAGCTTTTAGAAATTGCAAACCCATTTGGGGCTACGTGTAAGGTTGTACATGTGCAAGAATACTTTGAGCCTAATGTAGGCCATAAAATAGAACATACTTTAACGGAACTTGAAAAGTTTTTTGAAGATGAAAACATAACTTTCAAAGAAATCAATCGGCCTGACGTTATTGAAGGGCTTGAAAAGTATATCGAAGGGTACAATCCTGATGTGGTTGCTTTTGCAATTCACGAAAAATCTTTCATTTCAAAATTGTTTAACTCGAGCGTATCCAGTCATTTTTTGAAAAAGGCCAATTTGCCTATGCTAACTTTTCGGAATTGAATTTTACTTCAAAATTAAAGGATTTCCTTTACTGAAAATTAGGCTTTGAAATAATAGTGGTTAGGTGGTTACGAAAACGTCCTCGATAGTTATTGGGGGCGTTTTTTCTTTCTAATGTGTGAATAATACAAATATTCACAAAAATTCTATAACACAAATTTCTTTCTAAAAACTAACCTTTACAGGATGGAAAACGAGGAAGAATTGAATGGTAAAATTTTAAAAATCACTTTGAATATTCAGGATAATTATCCTGAGCTTTCTAGTTTTTTAACAGAAATGCCTGTAACTATTCCTAATTGTGTTCATCCGCATATTAATTTGAAAAATCTACAAGAGTATTATTTATCTGTAAAGGCACTTTTAAATAAATATATTGAAAATCAAAAGTTAACAATTACATAAATGGAAATAGATCAACCCACAAAAATTGGTATTTGGCTTGATAATGCTGCAGCTCACTTAATAGAATATCCCAATGAAAAGAAGGAAAGTACCATTATTGAATCAAAATTTACCCATGAAGTAATGGAAGAAAGCTTGGAGAAAAACGAAAACCTAATGCATAATAAAAAAAGGCAACAACAAGCCGAATATTTAAAGAAAATAAGTGCTTCAATTAAAAACTATGTAGAGGTGCTTCTTTTTGGGCCAACAGAAGCTAAAATTAAATTGAGCCATTTGCTTAAAGCCGATAGAGCTTTTGCAAAAATAAAAATACATATAAAACAAACGGATTATATGACAGAAAATCAGCAACATGCATTTGTAAAACATTTTTTTTCTAACAATTTAATTTAAATAAATATTATGCAAGCTTATTCAAATTTTGCCGATCCTTTTTTCTCGCATTTCAAAATATTAAATATTGTTGATTTGCCTGGTTATCCATTTTACCCGCCTAATGAAGATATTTATAAAAGAGCCAGTAAGATCGAAGATATTGATTTTGAGGACATTCCTAAGGCTAATCACCCTTCAAAATGGAATGTAAAGTCATTTGAAGATGACCCCTCAGGCGATGACTTGGATGTGCCAGGTTCAGAGGATGATGATGATCAAGAAGCAATAGGTAACGAAGATGAAGAAAATAATCTGGCAAGCCTAGCCCGAGACGAGCAAAATGACATGGAAAATGATTAGGAATAATGAAATTAACTAATCGGGCAAATTAAATTCTAAAAAAATATGAAAAATAGACAAACAAATATTGATGCCTGCATTGCCTGCATGATAGCCTGTGAGCAATGTATAAATACTTGTATCACCATAAACGGGCATCATGAATGCGTGAGAATATGCCACGACTGTGCCGATATATGCAGTTTAGCTTCTCGTTTATGTGCAAGGAATTCTCAATTTACTTCTGCATTTTTAGTATTATGTGCAAAAGTATGTGACGACTGTTGCGATGAATGTGCTAAGTATGCCGAACATACTGACTGTTGCCGAGTGTGTGTAGAAGCTTGCAAAAAATGTGCTGATGAATGCAGAATGTAATCATTTCGGTTGGTTTAGATAGGCTCAATTTTGATTTATTTAACTTTATAACTTAGAATAAATAACTAATATTCATTAATTATTACAATCATATAAACCCAGAAAAATGGAAAATAATAACAAATCATTTTTAAAAAATAACTATTTCAATGTAATTGATAAGCATGACTTTAAGCTGAATGGCAATAATATTTGTTTGCCGATAAATTGTAAAAATTATATGAATATTTCAACTATTGATATTATGCAATTAGAAGCACATCGGAATTATACACTGTTCTACTTTGCTGACGGGAATACTCTTTTAGTGGCAAAAACGATGAAAGAATACATGAATGCCTTAGATGGCAATTTTGTGAGAATACATAATAAATTTGTCATAAACCTAAGATATTTATTGCGATTTGAACTGAGCGACAGCATGTGTGTTTTGTTAAAAGATGGGAAAAAGCTAGCCATTTCACGAAGACGAAAAAAAGAATTTGTAAAAAAAACAGAAAATATTTTTGGTGGCATGATGGTATTTTAACATAAATGCAATGATTATGGAGGTTTTACTGTTAGTTAAATATCAGCTCAACCCAAAATCATTAAAAATAATGTCAAAAATCATTTATTTAGTAGGCATACTGTCGCAATTTTATTTTACAAATCCT
Organism: Cytophagaceae bacterium; assembly: GCA_031383555.1. Classification (GTDB taxonomy): domain Bacteria; phylum Bacteroidota; class Bacteroidia; order Cytophagales; family Spirosomataceae; genus JANMZR01. The sequence continues at coordinate 6,535 of JANMZR010000010.1, forward strand.
AAAGTAGAAATACCAACAAATAAAAATAATTATGATGAAATTCATGCCTTATATCTGGATTGTAATCTTATGGATATTGTCGGTTATTCAGTTTTTGAAAAATCATTAAAAGGCTACCAACAGTTTAATCCTGCTAAACCCATTATTACAATTGTGGACTTTTCTTTGCCCTCAACTGCACAAAGGTTTTTTGTAATTGATATTAAAAATAAAAAGCTATTATTTTCGTCACTGGTGGCGCATGGCCAAAAATCAGGAGATAATATGGCGAAATATTTTTCAAATAAGAAGGAATCGCATCAAAGTAGTTTAGGATTTTATATGGTTGGTAGCCAAATAGTTAGTCCAAAACATGGGGCAGCTTTACTGCTAAATGGCTTACAAAAAGGTATTAATGACAATGCCCGTAGTCGAGAAATTATTATTCATGGTGCAGCTTATGTGAGTGCATCTTTTGTTCACAAATTTGGAAGGCTAGGCCGCAGTTATGGTTGCCCAGCTTTGCCAAATGCAATTATGCCGCAGGTTGTACCTGTACTTGCCAATGGAAGTTTACTCTATATTCACAGTTGATGCTAATCAAATAAAAAGCTTATATGGGAAATATTCCTGTTTGATATATAAAGGTATAAAAGATTGTAAGAGGTCGTTTATACCTTTTTTGTTTTCTAAAACCTTTTCTTCTTGGGAAATATTTAGAAATATTTTATTACCAAAAAAGCACTCAAAAAGAAAAGGTTTTAGAATTATTTTTTTTTTACAAATACTTTTTCTCTTATCAATATCATTTTTAATATCTATCGGTTGCAATAATAGCAGCAAAAACAGCCATCGCATTGATGACCATGAAGCGACAATTTACAGCAATCAAAACTATTCCGATTTGAAATTGGATAGCGTAAATGTGGTCGATTTTTTAAATACGTATGCTATGACCGACACCATTCAAAAACAATTAGCACAGTTTTATACCTATCGCAATTTTGAATATGCCTGGTTAAATAAGGAAGGTATTACGCAAGCGGCCATCAATTTTTATGACCAACTGCATGCCGACAGTCAAATATTCTCAGATAAAAGTTTAATTAACAATAAATTAGACTCTTTATTTATTTTTGCCAATGACAACGAAAATAAGTTTTTAAAACAAACCAAAAGCGTTGAACAATTAGAGCTTTTGCTCACCGCCACCTTTTTTCAATATGCCGAAAAAGTATACGGTGGTGCCACCACGAGCACCAAAAACTTAGGTTGGTTTATCCCTCGCAAAAAGAAAAGTTATCAAGTATTGCTCGACTCCCTTGTTGCAAATACAAATGGCTCAAAAATACAAGAGCCTGTAAATGAATACTATATTCGCTTAAAAGAAAAACTAAAATTATATAGAGATATTCAACAAAAAGGCGGTTTTACTCAAATTGCAATCGATAAGAAAGTGCTTAAAGTAGGAGATAGTGCAACCTATGTTTTACCCATAAAACAACATTTGGTTTTTACAGGCGATCTCAAAACAAACGATAACTCTCGCATTTTTACGCAAGAATTAGAGTTAGCTCTCAAAAATTTCCAGCATAGAATGGGCCTTGTTGAAAATGGGAGAGTAGATACAGCCACCCTAAAGGAGTTAAATGAAACTGTAGATTTTCGAATCAAACAAATAATGGTAAACCTTGAGCGCCTACGATGGGTGCCTGTAAAAATGGAAAAGGATTATTTGTTAGTGAACATCCCCGAATATCGTTTGCATGTTTTTGAAAACCAAAAGCAAATTTGGCAAACCAATGTAGTGGTAGGGAAAGCTGCCCGTCGTACAAGTATTTTTAGAGGAAACATTTCTACAATTGTTCTTAATCCTTATTGGGGCATACCCACTCGAATTGTGCAAGAAGAAATACTACCAAAAATCAGTCGAAACCCTAACTATTTGGCCAAAAATAATATGGAAGTGATTGATGGCAACTATCGCCAAAAACCAGGAGTTAACAATGCATTGGGTAAAATCAAGTTTCTGTTTCCTAACAATTACAGTATCTATTTGCATGATACACCATCCAAAAGCCTTTTCAAAGAAAACGCTCGTGCATTTAGCCATGGCTGTATCAGAGTCGAAAACCCTAAGAAGCTAGCTTTTCATTTACTCAAAAACAACATCGAATGGCCGGAAAGCAGGGTAATAGACGTGCTCGAAACCAATGAAAATACCAATATAAAAGTAAGTCCATCTCTGCCAGTGTACATTGCCTATTTTACAGCTTGGGTAGATAATACTGGGCAAATGAATTTTAGACATGACTTGTATAACCTTGATAATAAGCTATCTAAGGAAGTTTTTGGGGAATAATAGATATGGGAAAAGAAATTAAATCTCCAATGTTTAAACAAAAGAAACCTTTAATTTCTGTAAAAATTGATGATTTTTTTCAAGGCATTTATGACTTGAAAAACTTTCTTGGACAATATATCAGAGAAACATTTTCTGCCCCATTTGAGTGGAAGGAAATCATCAATCAATGTTTTAATGTTGGCTATAAATCTTTGCCATTAGTTACTTTAACAGGTTTTATTACAGGCATCATTTTCACCAAACAATCACGCCCCTCTTTATCTACTTTTGGGGCTAGTTCATGGTTACCATCATTGGTATCCATTGCCATAATAAGGGCATTGGCTCCTTTGGTTTCGTCCTTAATTGTGGCTGGCAAAGTAGGTTCAAACATAGGAGCTGAGCTTGGTTCGATGCGAGTAACTGAGCAGATAGATGCGATGGAAGTATCAGGCACCAATCCCTTTAAATTTTTGGTAGTCACAAGAATCACGGCAATTACTTGTATGATGCCCGTTTTGGTATTATACACTGGCTTTGTGGGCATGATGGGCTCTTATATAAATGTACATGTGAACGAGCTCACTAGTTTCACTGCTTTTATTAAAGCCTCATTAAGTACCATTTCATTTTTGGACATATTCGCCTCACTTTTCAAAGCCACCTGGTTTGGCTTTACAATTGGCGTAGCGGGGTGTTATCAAGGTTATAATGCCGAAAATGGAACCCAAGGCGTTGGCAAAGCGGCTAATTTGGCCGTGGTGATATCTATGTTTTTGATTTTTTTGGAAGAAATGGTGGTAGTACAAATTGTAAATGCTATTAGGTGATTTCGATTGGGCGGCGTACCGCTTCCGATTTCGTAATGCCAACTCTTGCTTAAACCAAATCTCATAAGCCTGAAGGGCTTTAACTACAATTGCCCCGAGTGAAACTCGTGGGATTTATGATAAAAAAATGAATAGAAAAACACCAATTGAGTCTGAAGAGCCAGTTATTTCTATACAAAACCTAAAAAAGGCCTTTGGAAGTAAGATTGTATTAGATGATTTCAATTTAGAAATAAATAGAGGTGAAAACATTGCCATATTAGGAAAATCAGGGAGTGGGAAATCTGTTTTAATAAAAATAATCTCAGGTTTATTAAAGCCCGATAGTGGTACCGTTAAGGTATTTGAACACGAAGTTGACAAAATATCACCCAAAGAATTACAAAAATTAAGACAAAAAATTGGCTTTTCATTTCAAAGTTCAGCTTTGTATGATAGTATGTCGGTAAAGGAAAACCTAATGTATCCTTTAACAAGAAACAAACCTGAATTGAGTATAGCGGAGGTGAACATTGCTGTTTCAAAAGTGCTTGAGGAGGTGAGTCTTTCAGAAACTATTAATCAAATGCCTTCACAACTATCTGGTGGCCAGCGAAAAAGAATTGGAATTGCTCGTACACTTATTATGAAGCCCGAAATTATGCTTTATGATGAGCCAACCGCTGGGCTCGACCCAATTACTTGTATTGAGATTAATAATTTGATAAGTAAAGTGCAAGACGAGTATAAAACCACGTCGATTATCATTACGCATGATCTCACTTGTGCCAAAATGACCGCCGACCGTGTAGCGATTTTGTTTGAAGGTAAATTTTTAATAAATGGAACGTTTGATGAAGTTTTTGCTTCAAAAGATCGCAATATAAAGGCTTTTTATGACTATAATTTTATTTCAAACACTAGCTTGGTTAACAAAAATTAGAATAATAGATTAGAAACTGACATAACGAAAAGACTGACATGTCGATAAATTAAAATATAAAATGGATACAATAAAAACAAACAAACCGGTAATTGTAGGCATATTCATATTGGTGGGTATAGCAATTTTTGCCATAACTATTTTCACATTGGGTGGGCAGAAAAAAACCTTTGTAAAATCCTTTGCCATCAACGCCATATTCAACGACGTTTCTGGCTTGCAATCTGGTGGCAATATATGGTTTTCAGGCGTGAAAATAGGCACAGTAAAAAAAATCACAATCTATGGCGACTCAAAAGTGCGGGTAACTATGAGCATTGAAAACGATTTACAGGCGCATATCCATACCGATTCAAAGGCAAGAATTGGCTCCGACGGCCTCATTGGCAATAAAATCATCATTATTTATGGTGGAAATCCCGCAAGCCCCAACATCAAAAAGAACGGAATGTTAGCAGTAGAATCAGCTTTAAGCACCGACGATATGATGGCCACTTTGCAAAAAAACAATAATAATTTATTGGATATTACCACCGATTTTAAAAGTATATCTAAGAAAATAGATGCTGGCAATGGCATAATTGGGACCCTAATTAATGACCCAACTATGTCCAATAATTTAAAAAAAGCGGTTGGCAGCTTACAAGAGACTGCCTCAAATTTTCAAACTGTATCAGCAAATAGCAAAGCTGTTATGGCCAATTTGGAAAATTTTTCATATAAAATAAACAAACCGGGTAATTCAATTCATGATTTGGCATCAGATACTTTGATGTATCGCTCAGTAAAATCAAGTTTGAAAACCTTACAAAATGCCACCTTTTCAGTAAGCCAATTTTCGAATAGTTTAGAAAAAGTAGGGGCAAGTCTCAACCAAAAAGACAATGCCATAGGTGTATTTTTAAATGATGCAGAAGTGGGTAATTCCATGAAAAAAACCATGAAAAATTTAGAAACAAGTAGCAAGAAATTGGATGAAGATTTAGAAGCAATCCAGCACAATTTCTTATTGAGAAGGTTTTTTCGGCTAAAAGCTAAAGAGGAGGCTAAAATGAAGAAGGATTCTTTACAATAATTATTTTGGCTTTGTTTAAGTGAATATATGATAAAAACGCCTGCAAAAAGACCCCTTCCGTCATTC
>JANMZR010000025.1:0-15930 GCA_031383555.1 Cytophagaceae bacterium
AATTTATTGGCTTTACCAAAACCGATGTACTTGTCAATAAAACGATTACTCAAAACTATAATTTTGAGCCATTGATACTACGGCTTCTTGCACATGAACCTGTTCAATATATTATTGGAAATGCTTATTTTTTTGGTCATAAATTTGTAGTAATCAAAGGGGTAACACTCATACCTCGCCCAGAAACTGAAGAACTTGTTACCACGGCAATTAATTTATTAAAACAATTTGATAGTGCCCAGAATATCAAAGTTTTAGATATAGGTACTGGTTCAGGTTGCATTGCCATAAGCATCGCAAATACGGTTGAAAATACTCAAGTTACTGCTTGGGATATTTCAGCTGAAGCTTTATCAATCGCAAAATTAAATGCCGAATTAAACAAAGTAGAAGTTGATTTCAAAACTGTAAATGTGCTGGATTTTTCAGTTCCCAATTCGGAAAAATATGATATGATCGTAAGCAATCCACCTTACGTTACCAATTCTGAAAAGGCCAAAATGAATAAAAATGTTTTGGACTATGAACCCGAATTAGCTTTATTCGTTGACGACCACGACCCCTTGGTATTTTATAAAAAAATTGGTGAAATAGCTATCGAAACACTCAATGCAAATGGCTTCTTACTTTTTGAAATAAATGAGCAATTTGGAAAAGCGACTGCCGAATGTCTGGATTTTATTGGTTTTGAAAAAATAGAAATAATTAAAGACATTCACGGCAAAGACAGAATCATAAGCTGCCAAAAGCCCTGAAAATAAATTAAATTGGACTAAATCACAATAAAAAGATGACGATTCTTCTAGTAATCTCTTTGTTTTTCAATTAAAAAAGCTTACATTTGCACCGTAATTTAGAGAAATGGAAGGGGGTGTTACTCCCTTTTTTGTTTTCTTATAATTGGAAATTGGCAAATATTGCCTTTACTCTTAAAAAATTACTAATAGGATTTAGCGTGTAAAAGAGTTATAATGGAAGTGTTAGGTAAAATAAAAGAGCTTTTAAACCCTTACCTCGAAGACGGAAAATATTTTGTGGTTGATTTAAATATTTCAAGTTCAAAACGGAATCCAACACTTACACTTTTAATTGACAACGACGAAGGGATTACCATTGATGAATGCGCCAAAATAAGCAGGCAACTCGGCAATGACATTGAAACAGAAAATATATTTGAAACACCTTTTGTAATGGAGGTTTCATCACCAGGAGTTGATTTTCCGTTAAACAATATCAGGCAATATTCAAAAAATATTGGTCGAAGTATTAAAATTACCTTAACTGATGGGGAAAAGAAGGCAGGAAAACTAAATGCAATTACTGAAACTGGCATCGAAATATTCGAAGAAGTATTAAAAGGCAAGTTGAAATCAATAAAAAAGGAAGTTACTTTCATTGCTTTCGACTCAATAAAAGTAGCTCAAGTACAAGTTTCATTTGGCTAATTTTGCTAAAATAATTAAAAACTAAATGCTTATAAGCTCAATATTTGTTATCTATTGGTCTAATTTTCAAATTAATACAATTTTTTATAAAAGAAAAAAGTAAAAAACAAAATAATGGATAGTGCAATTTTAATTGAATCGTTTTCTGATTTTGCGAAAACAAAAAATATTGATCGCCCAACCATGATCAAAATTTTGGAAGAGGTGTTTCGCACCATGATCAGAAAAAAATATGGTACTGACGAAAACTTTGATGTAATTATAAATCCAGATAGTGGCGATCTTGAAATGTGGCGCACAAGAGAAATTGTTGACGATAACTCTGAAGATATTTGGGACTATGATAAAATTCCATTGGCAGAAGCAAAATTAATTGAGCCCGATTTTGAGATTGGGGAAGAAGTAGCTGAGCTAATAAAGTTGGATGATTTTGGCCGTAGAGTAGTTCAAACTGCACGTCAAACCCTAATACAGAAAATAAAAGATATGGAGAAAGAGCTTCTCTATATCAAATATAAAGACCTAGTGGGCGACTTAGTTTCGGCAGAAGTATATCAGATTTTGAGCAAAGAAATTATATTGATGGATGACGAAGGGAATGAGCTTACGATGTCGAGAAACGATACAATCCCAAAAGATCGCTTCAAAAAAGGAGAAATTGTAAAAGCCGTTATATCGAAAGTTGAAATGAATAATGGTAGCCCAAAGCTCTCATTATCAAGGACTTCACCAATATTTTTGGAAAGATTGTTTGAACAAGAAATACCTGAAATTTATGATGGTGTAATTGCTATTAAAAAGATTGTGCGTGAGCCAGGTGAGCGTGCTAAGGTAGCCGTTGAGTCATTTGACGACCGAATCGATCCAGTTGGTGCATGTGTAGGTATGAAAGGATCGAGAATTCATGGTATTGTACGTGAACTTGAAAACGAAAATATTGACGTAATTAACTACACGGAAAATATGGAACTCTATATTAGCCGTGCTTTAAGCCCAGCTAAAATAGTTTCGATGCGTATTGATAAAGAAACAAAAAGAGTTGCCGTATTCTTAAAACCAGACCAAGTATCGTTAGCAATTGGAAAAGGAGGCCAAAATATTAAATTGGCTGGTAAGTTAGTAGGCATGGAAATTGATGTATTCCGTGATATAGAATTGAGTGAGGTGGATGAGGAAGATGTAGACTTATCGGAATTCAATGACGAAATTGAAGACTGGGTAATTGCGGAATTCCACCGTGTTGGCTTGGATACAGCCAAGCAAGTATTGGCTTTAAGTAAAGACGACCTCGTACGACGTACAGAGCTTGAAGAAGAAACCATTATTGAAATAGTGAATATTTTGAAACAAGAATTTGAATAAGATTTTGGTTCCAAATAAAAACAGAATTGATTATAACAAGGTGTTATTCAATTCATTACATTTATTAATAATTAGGTGCAATGTATAAATTGTACCGACTAAAAATTTTTCGAAGAAAAAAGAATTATGGCTGAAGATAAAATGATGCGTTTGAGTGCCGTGGCAAAACAGATTAACGTTGGTCTTTCATCAATTGTTGATCATTTGGCCACTAAGGGCTTCAAAGTTGACCTCTCGCCGAATACAAAATTAAATTTTGAGCAACTCTCAGAAGTTGCCAAGTTTTACAATAAAGCTGATTTACTTATTTCAGAACCCGCTATTGTAATTACTGAAGCCGAAGCTTCCAAATCAAATTCACTTGAAGAAGATACAGGAATTAAGTTTTTTAGAGATGTAAAACTCCCTGAAAAACCAATTACCCCCGAAGTAGAACAAGCAACTATTCCAGAAATACCCAAAGTAGTTATTGAAGAAAAAGTGCCTGAAATAGTAGTAGTTGCTATTCCTCAGCCCGATCCCACTCCAATAATTATACCCACTCCAGCCCCAGTTGTTATTGCAGAGAAACCTGCTGAAATTGAGGTAATTAGAGCAGAAGCTAAAGTAGAAGGGTTGAAAGTAGTTGGAAAAATTGACCTTACTCCAAAACCTAGAATTTCTGAAAAGCCTGCATTTAAGCATCCTGAACGAACATTTGAGCCAAGAAAAGAACAGCCAAGAGTTTATGAAAAACCAAAAGTAGAGGTTAAAGTTGAAACACCAAAGCCAAAAGTAGTTGAGCCAATTGCTGAAGAAGAGCCAGAAATAGAATTAATTGAAGCCAAAGCTGATGCATTGAAAGGCCTTACAGTTTTAGGAAAAATTGTACTACCTGTTGAGCCTGTAAGAAGTAGAGACAATAACGATAAAAAGAAAAAGAGAAAGAGAATTGACCGACCGAATCCAAAATCGGGCACTAGAGAAAATGATGAAGCTAGAACGGGACCTAAAAAACCTTTTGATCCTCAAAATAAACCACCCATTACAACTGCTCCTGTTTTAGGAAAAGATGCAAAAAAAGGTGGTAAAGGTGGTAAAAAAGAAGACGTTACCGAAAAAGAAGTTCAAGACAAAATAAAAGCTACCATGGCCCGAATGGGTGGTAGCCAGAATAGGCCTGTTTTTGGAGCCAAAGAAAGAAGAGATAAGCGTAAAATGAGGGCTGAAAGGTCAGAAGAGCGCAAGCTTGCAGAAGATGAAGAAGCAAAAATATTAAAAGTAACTGAATTCATTTCGGCATCAGATATGGCCTCCATGATGGACGTATCAGTTAATGAAGTTATTTCAGCTTGCATGAGCTTGGGAATGTTCATTTCTATCAATCAAAGACTTGATGCTGAAGCTATTACAATTATTGCTGAAGAGTTTGAGTTTGAGGTACAATTTGTTTCAGCAGAAGAAGAAGTTGAAGCCACCTTTAATGATGTGGAAGACCGCCCTGAAGACCTAGTTGATAGAGCCCCAATTGTAACCATAATGGGCCACGTTGACCATGGTAAAACCTCTTTACTAGACTATATCAGAAATGCAAAAGTGGCCGCAGGCGAAGCGGGAGGCATTACTCAACATATTGGAGCCTATTCTGTAAAAACAGAGGGCGGTAAAATGATAACTTTCTTAGATACACCTGGTCACGAAGCTTTTACAGCCATGCGTGCCCGTGGTGCTAAAGTAACCGACGTCGTAATTATAGTAATTGCTGCCGACGACGCTGTGATGGCCACAACCAAAGAAGCGATAAACCATGCCTTAGTTGCAGGTGTGCCAATTGTATTTGCCTACTCAAAAATAGATAAAGCTGGTGCCAATGTCGATAGAATTCGTGAGCAACTATCAGCCATGAATTTACTAGTAGAAGAATGGGGCGGAAAATACCAATCACAAGAAATATCATCAAAAACAGGAGTTGGTATTGACGACCTATTGGAAAAAGTATTGCTCGAAGCAGAAATATTAGAATTGAAGGCCAATCCAAATAAAAAGGCAATTGGTTCTGTAGTAGAAGCTCAGCTTGACAAAGGCCGTGGTTATTTGACAACTGTATTGATACAAGCCGGCACTTTGAAAGTAGGAGAAATGATGTTGGCAGGTGCGCATTATGGTCGTGTAAAGGCCATGTTTGATCATCGTGGCAATAAATTAAAAGAAGTTGGCCCTTCAATGCCAGCATTGGTACTTGGCTTAAATGGTGCACCCCAAGCAGGTGATAAATTAAATGCACTTGAAAACGAGCGAGAAGCCCGAGAAGTTGCCACCAAAAGAGAGCAAATTTTACGTGAGCAGTCAATGCGTGTACGTAAGCATATTACTTTGGAGGAAATTGGCCGAAGAAAAGCAATTGGTACATTTAAAGAACTAAACGTAATTGTAAAAGGTGATGTGGACGGTTCAGTAGAAGCACTTTCTGACTCATTGTTAAACCTTTCTACTGAAGAAATTCAAGTTAGAATAATTCATAAGGGTGTTGGCCAAGTGTCAGAATCTGATGTATTGTTAGCCTCAAGTTCCGATGCAGTAATTGTTGCTTTCCAAGTACGCCCTAGTAGTAATGCACGTAAGCTAGCTGAAAATGAGCAAATAGAAATACGCACTTACTCAATTATCTATCAAGCAATTGACGAAATTCGTGATGCCATGGAAGGTCTTTTGGCTCCTTCGGTTGAGGAACATATAACAGCTAATATAGAAGTAAGAGAAGTATTCAAAATATCGAAAATTGGCACAGTCGCTGGTTCTTATGTATTGGATGGAAATGTGAAACGTAGCCATAAAATACGAGTATTACGTGATTTTGTAGTTATACATGAAGGTGAAATTTCAGCGTTGAAACGTTTCAAAGACGACGTGCAAGAAGTTAAATTTGGCTATGAGTGTGGTATTTCTATTAAAAACTTCAATGATTTAGAAGTGGGTGATATTATAGAATGCTACGAATTGAAAGAAGTGAAAAGAACCTTGTAAAAGGAATTATTCTTTTCATTCATAAAATTTATAAGAAATCCTTCTCATACCAATGGGAAGGATTTTTATTTTTATCTACGATTTCTGGGACTATCGTAAAACTGGTAACCAAAAACTGCAATACAAATAATAATTACCCCAGCATAAAACCCAAAGGACATTTTTTCCTTTTCCCCAAAAATAAAATAAGCCAGAATAATACCATATACGGGCTCTAAATTAACAACCAAATTTACAGAAAAAGCTGAAATTCTTTGTAACAAACGCACCAAACCTGAGTAGGCATAAACCGTACAAATAATAGCTAAAATGATTAGCCAAAAAAAGTCTGAAATGCTAGGTAATAGGTTGATTGGCATCGTATTAGGCTCAAAATACCAATAAACACCTAGAAAAAATGCACTAAAAAAACAGGCTCCTGCCATTTCATAAAAAGTGATAATTAATGAATGATGCCTTTGGGTGAGTTTTGAGTTGATTATTGAAAAAGCGGCCTGCAAAAAAGCGGTCAGAATTGATAAAAAAAGCGCCCACCAATGGTTTAGTGCAGTTTGAAATATTAAATACAGACCAACAATTACCACCAAACCTAATGCAATTTCCAAATAACTAACCTTAGTTTTGTCAACAAATGGTTGTAAAATTGCCACCCAAAATGTCGCAGTTGAAAGGCCAACTAACGAAATAGATACATTAGATATTCGAGCTGAATAGAAAAACAAAAACCAATGCAAGGCAACAATTAAGCCTGTTCCTAGCAATTTAAAAGTATCAATTTTTGTAATGATAATATTTTTCTTTAGAAGAATTAAAGAAAAAAAAAGCCCCAAACTAGCAAAAAGTGTTCTGTAAAATACTACTTCAACGGCAGAAATAGTGATTAATTTTCCGAGAATTGCCGTAAAACCCAATAGAATTACAATAAAGTGTAATTCAAAGTATTGTCCGGTTTTTGGTTTAAAATTTGTCATTATTTTTGAAATTGAGTCCATATTGAGAATCAAATAGAACTACCTTGGAACCGTTTTGTACAAGACTATGCCAATTAAAGAGAATACTAAATTGGGCAACCAAACCGCCAAAAGGGGCGGAATACCCCCTTTTTCAGCGATGCCTTTACTCAGTATAAAAAACATTATGTACACAAAAGCCAATACAAAGCCCAATGCAATTTGTATGCCTACGCCTCCTCTAGCTTTTCGTGCCGAAAGTATTACTCCAATTATGGTTAAAATAAATACAGCAAAAGGGCTTGAATATCGTTGGTATTTTTCAATCAAATACGTTTCAACACCATCCGATCCACGGCTTTTTATTTGATTTATATAAGCATCTAGCTCATCAAGGGTGAAAGTTTCGTAAAGGTTATAATCTGATTCAAAGTCTTTTGGGTACATATTTAGCGACGAATCTATACTTGTCCCTCGCACGAGCGAATGCAAATCGCCACCAAGTTTCCTAATTTTATAGTCTTCTATTTTCCATTTTTTCTTCTCTGGGTTCCATACAATTTGCTCAGCAGATAATTTTTCAAGCAATTTTGTCCCTCTTATTCTTTCTAAAGTAAATCGAAAACCTGTTTTTGAAACATTGCTATAGCTTTCCAAATACGCATAAATTTCTGGAGCAATTTTAAGGTGAATATCACGGCCAGAAAAATAATATTGGCTTTTTATATATTTGTTTTCAAAGGCCAGCCTTGTTTTATTGGCTTTTGGAATAATCCATCCCACCATAAAAAAAGTGATAATGGCAACCACAGTAGCCCCTAAAACATAAGGCCTCATAAACCGCATAAAACTCACTCCACTGCTTAGAATGGCAATAATTTCGGTTTTAGCGGCCATGTTGGCAGTCATAAACACGGTGGCAATAAATATCATTAAAGGGCTAATATAGTTGGCCCAATAAGGTATAAAATTCAAATAATAATCAAAAATAATTTCGCTGGTCGGCGCTTTTTTCTCAATAAAATCGTCAGCCTTTTCAGTATAATCAACTACCACTACAATAGCAACAATTATCATTACCACATAGATATAAGTGACTAAAAAACGCTTTGAAATGTATAAATCTAAGATTTTCAAATTTCAGAAAGGAGAAATAAACTAATAAACAATTGAAAAATTTTAATTTAAGACCAAATAGATATTTGCCCCTAATAATTACCAAATTTACCTCGAATTTGTCAGAATATTTGGTTAATCAGGCTCTGATTATGAAAATTAAAATGTTAATTAACCATTATTAACAAATTTTTGGATGCCTCAAAACTTAAAAAGTGTTCAATTTCACCGTTTATTTTTATTGAAACAGAATGGTCAAATTCATTAACTTCAATTATTTGTATTTGGCTTCCAATGGTTAGGCCAATTTTTGCCAAATATTTTAAAAAAGATGGGTTATGCTCTGATACGCCCATTAATAGCCCCATTTGACCTACTTTCAAAGTATTCAAATTTTGATATTCTGTCGCTGGCAGCTTGCCAGTTTGGTCAGGAATGGGATCGCCATGAGGGTCAAAACGAGGAAACCCTAAAAACTCATCCAATTTTTCAACTAATTTTTCAGAATTTATATGCTCCAATTCTTCAGCAATTATATGCACTTCATCCCAAGTGAAATGTAATTTTTCCAATAAAAATACTTCCCAAAGTCTATGTTTCCGTATTACTTTCAGGGCAACTGTTTGGCCCAATATTGTAAGCGTAACTCCTTGATATTTTTGATAATTAACTAATTTTTTTTCTGATAATTTTTTTAGCATATCCGAAACTGAAGCCGCTTTTGTTTGGGCCATTTCTGCTACTGCATTAGTACTCACCTCCCCACCTTTTAAATCGGCAGAAAGATGGTAAATTATTTTGAGGTAATTTTCCTCTGTAAAAGAGTTATTCATATAATAAACAAAACATATTAAAACAATAATTTGGAGTTAAACAAAATAACCTTGAAGGCAATAAATAAAAGTAGAAATTTATTTTTGAAAATCAGCAGAATAATTACTGATTTAATTCTCAAAAAATAAAAAAACATGTTTTTTTAGATAAGCCTAAATTTTTATTTATATTTGTAAAACTTTTTTATTGTCGCTCATGGGTAAAGATTGGTTAAAGAAAATCACAAATAATTCCTTGCCCGAAGTATATGCAACTATAAATGTGCCAAAAACTGCCTCCTTTTGGAAAAAGCTTTGGGCATTTACTGGACCAGGCTTATTGGTAGCAGTAGGTTATATGGATCCGGGCAACTGGGCTACCGATATTGCAGGTGGGGCAAAATTTGGTTATACTTTACTTTCTGTAATATTAATTTCAAATTTATTTGCAATACTTCTTCAACATTTATCATTGAAATTAGGCATTGTAACAAGAAGAGACTTGGCGCAAGCCTGTCGTGATGCATACCCTCGCCCGGTAGCCTTAACATTGTGGGTATTATGTGAAATTTCTATTGCTGCTTGTGACTTGGCCGAGGTTATTGGTTCTGCAATAGCCTTAAACCTGCTTTTTGGTATTCCGTTAACGATTGGGGTTTGTATAACAGTATTGGATGTATTGCTTATTTTATATTTTCAAGACAAAGGTTTTAGAACCATTGAGGCCATAGTGGCGAGCTTAATAGCCATCATTTTTTTATGTTTTAGTTATGAAATAATTGTTTCTAATCCTTCAATTTCGGGTATTTTGGGAGGTTTGGTGCCCTCACCAAAAATTGTTGTTGACCCTTCAATGCTTTATGTGGCTATTGGTATTTTAGGCGCAACGGTAATGCCTCATAATTTATATCTGCATTCAAGTATTGTACAAACCAGAGTTATTGGAGAAAGTTTTGCTGAAAAAAAATCAGCTATAAAATTTGCAACAATTGACTCAACCTTTTCTCTTTTTCTAGCCTTTTTTGTGAATGCATCCATACTTATTTTAGCAGCGGCGGCATTTCATAATACAGGTTATAACAGCGTGGCTGATATAAATGATGCTCATAAACTACTCGACCCCGTTTTGGGCGTAAAATTTGCAGGAATATTTTTTGCCATTGCACTTTTAGCGTCGGGCCAAAATAGCACGCTAACTGGTACTTTGGCCGGACAAATTGTAATGGAAGGTTTTCTTAATATTCGTTTAAAACCTTGGCTTAGAAGACTCATAACCAGACTAATTGCGGTAATTCCAGCCTTAATCATTACAATACTTTATGGTGAAAAAGGCACTGGCGAGCTTTTAGTTTTAAGCCAGGTGATACTGTCATTACAATTAAGCTTTGCAGTAGTTCCACTACTCATTTTTACATCCGACAAAGTGAAAATGGGTGCATTTGCAAACAAACCTGTTTTAAAAATGATTGCTTGGATAGTGGCCTCAATTATTATCAATTTAAACG
Source organism: Cytophagaceae bacterium (assembly GCA_031383555.1). Lineage (GTDB taxonomy): Bacteria > Bacteroidota > Bacteroidia > Cytophagales > Spirosomataceae > JANMZR01. The sequence goes on from JANMZR010000025.1 coordinate 10,194, forward strand.
TATATCTTTTATATAGCACATTTTTTAAAAGCTAATTATTCAAAGTTAATTTTTATTTTCAAAAATGTATCCTCACAATAGCTATGTCTATTGTTAAGGGTAAATTTTTCCCGTGTGTTACTTTCTTTTTCATTATTTTCCTTCACCACAATACTGAATGTGTAACCTGAGTTAAATGCTGAGTTTTCTTTTTTTGAATAAAATTTCACTATTATGAAAACCGAAATCTGATTTCCTTTTTATCTTTGCCACTCATTTTATTATTAATTATCGAATTAAATATTACAATTTTAAATTAAGATGGATCATAAACACGACTCCAAATGGTCGGCTGCAGGTCTTTTGGTAGCAATGGGTATTATTTATGGTGATATTGGCACTTCGCCACTTTACGTAATGCCGGCTATTTTCAATGGTGAAGCACCCGAACAAATTACCAAAGATACTATTTTGGGTGCGCTATCGTGTATATTTTGGACACTCACCCTCCAAACTACCATAAAATATGTAATATTAATATTAAGAGCAGATAACCGAGGTGAAGGTGGCATATTTGCTCTTTTTGCTTTGGTGCGAAGGCATAAAAAATGGCTGACAATACCCGCAGTAATAGGTGGAAGTGCCTTACTTGCAGATGGTATTATTACGCCACCTATCTCGGTGATGTCAGCAGTGGAAGGGCTTGTTGCCATATATCCAAATATCAAAATTGTTCCAATTGTATTGGTTATTTTAACAATCATTTTCTTATTTCAGATAATGGGTTCCAAACTAATTGGCCGAGCATTCGGCCCAATTATGTTTATTTGGTTTACTATGTTAGCAGGTTTTGGTGTTATTTGGATTAGTCATGACCCTACTATTTTCAAAGCTATTTCGCCTATTTATGCATACAAATTATTATTTGAGCATCCTGAAGGCTTTTGGCTTTTAGGGGCAGTATTTTTATGTACCACTGGGGCTGAGGCCTTATATTCTGACCTAGGCCATTGTGGCAGGGGTAATATTCGAATAAGTTGGATTTTTGTGAAATTAACTTTAATGCTTCAATATTTTGGACAAGGCGCATGGCTATTAGCACATGAAGGGCAGTTTTTAGGAGCCCGAAAGCCAATTTTTGAAATGATGCCTTCTTGGTTTTTAATTTGGGGTATTATTATAGCAACATCTGCAGCCATTATAGCTTCTCAAGCCTTAATATCGGGCTCATTTACCCTGATTTCTGAAGGTATTCGGCTTAACTTTTGGCCAAAAGTAAGGCTTCATTATCCTTCAGATCAGAAAGGCCAAATATATGTTCCTTCAGTAAATATTCTATTATGGATGGGATGTTGTGCTGTTGTGCTATGGTTCAAAACTTCAAGTAATATGGAGGCTGCCTATGGTTTGGCCATTACAATTACTATGCTTATGACCACTTGTCTTTTTGCCTATTATTTGCATGTGAAAAAATTTGATTTATGGTGGGTTTTAGCGTTTATTATAGTATTTGTAACCATTGAAGGTGCTTTTTTAATAGCCAACTTAAAGAAGTTCATGCATGGAGGTTATGTTTCATTATTAATGGCTTCGTGTATTATATTAGTTATGGTAATATGGCATCGTGCACATATTATCAAAATGCGATTAACCGAATTCATAAAATTAGATGAGTTCATTGAGCCACTTAAAGGCTTAAGTGAAGATTTAAGTATTCCCAAATATGCATCACATTTGATATTTATGTCAAATGCATCTCGATCTAATGAAATAGAATCTAAAATAATGTATTCAATTTTTCAAAAAAGACCAAAACGTGCAGATGTGTATTGGTTTGTACATGTAGATATCGTTGATGACCCCTATACTATGGAATATAAAGTTAATATAATTGTGCCTGACGATATCATAAAAGTGAATTTTAGGCTAGGTTTTAGGGTGGAACAACGCATTAATTTGTATTTTAGAAAAGTTGTTGAGGATATGGTAAAAAATGGTGAAGTGGATATTACAAGTAAATATGAAAGCCTAAATAAACAGAATGTAATTGGCGACTTTCGTTTCGTTGTACTTGAGAGATTTTTATCATATGAAAATCAACTCCCTTTATTTGAGCGATTAGTAATGGAAGCTTATTTCTTTATAAAACAATTTACCAATTCAGAAGACAAATGGTTTGGCCTCGACAGCAGTTCAGTGAAAATAGAAAAAGTGCCTTTGGTAATTAGGCCTGCCGAAAACGTGCATTTGAAAAGAGTACATTGATTTCGGTAATAAAGTCAAATTATAAAAATGAAAATATTAATCACAGGAGGAGCTGGTTTCGTAGGCTCTTCTTTAGCAGTTGCCTTAAAAATCAATTACCCAGCTTACCAGATTTATTGCCTCGATAATTTGAAAAGGCGTGGGTCGGAGTTGAATTTGAGCCGATTCGCTGATTTGAAAATCAATTTTATTCATGGTGATATTCGAAATAAGGAAGATTTTGACCCAATTCCTGATGTAGATTTTGTGATTGAAGCCTCTGCCGAACCATCTGTAATGGCGGGTTTGGATGGCACACCAGATTATTTGATAAACACTAATTTAGTTGGCACAATCAATTGCCTAAACTTCGCAAAAAAATCAAAAGCAAAGTTCATATTTCTATCAACTAGCCGAGTATATCCGATAAAAGCGATAGAAAAATTGAACTATCAAGAAACAGAAACTCGCTTTGAGCTGACTGATAATCAGCCGATTGAGGGAGTTTCTCGTAAAGGAATCGCTGAAAATTTCCCTTTGAATGGTGCCCGCTCATTATATGGTGCAACCAAACTAGCTTCAGAATTAATTATCCAAGAATACCAAGAGTTTTATGGCCTAGAAACTGTAATAAACCGATGTGGAGTAATAACCGGGCCTTGGCAAATGGGCAAGGCTGACCAGGGCGTAATGGTACTTTGGGTAGCCAAACATTTTTATGAGCAACAGCTAGCCTACATAGGTTACGGTGGCACGGGCAAGCAAACTCGAGACATGCTTCATGTACAAGATTTGTATCGATTAATAGACTACCAAATGCATAATTTTGAGGTAATTAGTGGCGAAATATTGAATGCTGGTGGAGGCATTGAGATATCTGCCTCGCTTTTGGAGCTCACTGCTATTTGCCAAAAAGTAACCAATAAAACAATTCCAATAAAGCCAGTTTTAGAAGGGCGCTCAGCTGATATACCAATATTTATTACTGATAATTCTAAAATTACAGCATTAACTGGCTGGAAACCAGAGCTTTCTATTCAAAAAATAGTTGAAGATATTGCTAGCTGGATTTCAGAAAACGAAGAGAAATTGAGCTACATTTTGAAATAGTACCTATTCCGCCACTACCCCTTTATATAACTTTGTGTCCAAAGTAGGGATGTTTGTTTTATAATAGGTATTTATTGCCTTTATAAACTCATTGGCAGTAAATGCGTTACCTTTTGCCGTGAGGTGGGCCCCATCCAATGAAAAAATACCACCAGAAATATATGCTGAAGTTACCTCATCCCCATTTTCAGAAATACCAGTTTTGAGTTTGTTGAGGTAAGAATAGGCATCCATCAAGGCTAAATTCCTGGCTTTGGCTTCATTAGCCAATATTTCATTGAACTCGACGGTTGTCTTTTGGGCTATCATAACTTCATCACTATCCAAAACTTCACTATCCAGCCAAGGGTCAGAAACTTTTGTTCCTTTTGCTCCTAAGCCATTAAGATCTAGCGAATTCAAATTTTGAGGAATTAATAAAAAATCTTTATTGGTGCCTTCTCTAATACCACTTTTTGTTTGGATATAAAATTTAGCGCCTGAAAAAAGCGGTCTGAAAGTCGACAATAAAGTTATAGCTGGAATCGCCGTCACGTCACCAATATTGGCAACTGCTCCTTTGGCTCCATTTTTCGTTAAAATATCCAATAGTTTTTTCACATTTGCTGTGAACAATGCTTTGTCGCTAATTGGTCGTTGACCACCTGAGGTTGCATAATTCAATACATCGTTATTGCCCAACCAACAGGTGAAAAAAGTTGGATTGGCTGCATTTAACAATTCCAAATAGGTAATTGATAGCGCATTGGCAGGTAAAATTCGATCAAAAAAAACATTAAAATTTCTTATATTCTTATCGTCAATTTCAGCCATTTTCATAAAAGGCATACCAAGGTTTTGGTTGGTGCCTACATATTTATTGAGCTTAGGTGGCTGAGAACCTGCCATAATTGCAGTTTTAGAACTTTCAAATTCAATATTGGGAACAAAGCCATTATAACCTTTAAACTTCAAATAACCAGTGCCGTTTTCTTGCCCAGCGGCAAATAAAGCCAAAGGAAAGTCGCCTCCACCAACTAATTTCAATTGTTGGGCAATTAAATTAGGGTAAGAATTTTTAATAGATTCATTGTATAAACCATTGTTGGAAACACCTGCCGTTAATGAATTTCCAACTGCGACATAGTTACTAAATTTTATTTTGGGATCCGTTTCATCCGATTTATTACAAGACAAAACACTTGCGAAAAGACCTAGAATTACTACCCAATTTTGTAAGTTTTTGACCACTGAAATATTTTTTATGCTATCCAATTATTCCTTCATTTTTAATTAATACGTAAAATTGGCGAATTATTTATTTTTCAAAGTATTATAGCTGACATATTTTAACATAATTTTATACTTAGTTATTTCTATCAATAAATTGAATTCAAATTTTTAAAAAAAGTGCTTACATTCCCCAACGCAAAAATAAATATCGGTCTTAATATTGTCGAAAAAAGAGTCGACGGATTTCACAATATTGAATCTTGTTTTTATCCCATAAATTGGGTCGATGTTTTGGAAATATTACCATCCAAAACTACTATTTTTAAAAGCACAGGCATAAAAATTCCTGGTAATTCCGCCTCCAATTTATGCCTGAAAGCTTATGAATTATTAAAGGCAGATTTTGATTTGCCAACCTTTCATTTTCACCTACATAAAGTGATTCCCATTGGAGCTGGTTTGGGTGGTGGCTCGGCCGATGGAGCTTTTACTTTAAAACTTTTGAACGAAATAAATGAGTTGGGTTTATCATATGAAAAGCTAGAAAGTTACGCCAAAAAATTAGGTTCAGATTGTGCTTTTTTTGTTGAAAATAAACCTAAATATTGTTTCGGAAAAGGTGATGAATTTGAAGAGATAAGTTTAGATTTGAAAAGCAAATTTATTGTACTCATTAACCCAAATATTCATATATCTACAGCCGAAGCTTACAACGGAATTATCCCAAAAAAACCAATAGAAAATTGTAAAGAAATTATAAAATTACCTATCAAAGATTGGAAATATAAATTGAAAAATGACTTCGAAGAAAGCCTATTTCCACATTACCCACTTTTACCCAAATTGAAAAATAAACTCTATGAATTGGGCGCCCAATATGCAGCGATGACAGGCTCAGGATCAACCGTTTATGGAATATTTGAAAGTGAAATTGATGTAGAAATATTTTCAGACTATTTGGCTTTTCAGACTAAACTTTAATAAAGTTTTTAATAATTTTCTATGCTCAATTTTTTATCAGAAATAAACCAATTTGGCTTTTCATTTTTTTCAAAAAATACCATTCCAATCTGGTAATCACCTTTTTTAATTGCAATGTCAAAGTAAGTTTTTGCCACCACAAAAAAGGGTTTATTTTCAAATAAATTACCATTAAAAAACAGATCTTTCTTATTTAGATTGAATAAATTTA
>JANMZR010000034.1:0-6952 GCA_031383555.1 Cytophagaceae bacterium
TTTATTTCCATTTGCCCAGCTTTATATTTAAACCTCACTAGGGCATCCACATTTGCTACATAAAGCCAATTATTTATAACCAACATACCAAAAGGCTGATTTAAATTTTCCAATAATACTTTTCTTTCATCTGGTATGCCATCCATATTTGTATCTCTTAATATTGAGATACGGTTGGCACTTTTACCTAAATTATTTGACTTTGAGGCACCTACTATTCTGCCTCCAACTTTTTCAATAAAAGTATGATTCGAATTACTTTCTGCAACCAGCAAATCACCGTTGGGTGTAACATACATCCATCGTGGATTATTAAAATCATCAGCATATTTAGTTACGGTAAATCCGATTGGTGCAATAGGTTTACGACCATTTTTCCAACCTAATGCATTACTAAAATTCATTTTCGATTTTGTAGCATAGGGCTTCGGCAAAGTTTCATATAAAATTATTTTGGCTTCCTTTTTTTGTGAACAGGCTACATTACAGCATAATAGTAAAAGTGAAAACATTTTAAGTTTACTTTTCATATTGGTTTCCCATTTAATATTGATCATTTTTTTATAATTTTTAGAATAAATATCAACTACACTGCCCTAAGGCTACCCAAATAATTATAAAAACGACAATAGTTCCAAGGCATCCGCCTCCTAGTTTTGAGGCTCCATAGCCTGCGAGCAATCCTTTAAAAATATTATTCATGATTTTGAAAATTAATATGTTTATACATTGAATATAAATAATTTAGCTACTAAAAACATACTTAAAAAGGGTCATTTAACCCACAAATTCTAATCAATTTTTTGTTTACAAATTCATTGATACCCAGCTCAGCAAGCTCACGCCCATAACCTGAGCCTTTTGTACCACCAAAGGGTAAATCGGCTTGGGTCCAGGTGGGGTGATTGATAAAAACCATACCTGTATCTATTTGGTCTGCAATGCGTTGGCCTCTTTCAATATTTTCTGTAAAAACCGATCCACCCAAACCAAAAGGGGAATCATTGGCTAATTCAATGGCTTCATTTTCATCTTTTACTTTATACATGCATGCAACTGGGCCAAATATTTCTTGGTAATAAGCGGGGTTGTCAGTAGCGATTTCGGTGAGAATAGTTGGTTGCATATATGCACCTTCACCATTTATTCTTTTGCCACCAACTACAGCTTTAGCACCTGCTTTTATGGCGTCGTATACCTGTTTTGCCACATGTTCTGCTGCCTCTTCTGTACTTAATGGGCCAAGTTCTATGGTTATATCCATCGGGTCACCTACTTTAAGGTTTCTCATTTTCTCGGAAAATTTTTTCAAAAATTCATCGTAAACTTTCTCTACTATTATAAAGCGTTTTGAAGCGATAGAGCATTCACCATTATTATTAATTCGGCCAATAACACCCCATTCCACAGCTTTATCAATATTTGCATCTTCTAAAACTATAAAGGCATCACTGCCACCTAATTCTAAAACTGACTTTTTTAGGTGTTTGCCGGCTTCCATAGCCAAGCTTGCACCAGCTGCTTCGCTACCTGTAAGTGAAACTCCTTTAATTCGCTTGTCGGCAACTAAGGCTGATGCCATTTCTCCTGAAAGCAATAAATTGGTGTAAACTCCCTCATGGGCACCTGCTTGGATAAATAAATCATGAATTGCAATACCACATTGGGGCACAATGGAGGCATGTTTTAACAGTATTGTATTGCCAATCATTAAGTTAGGTGCTGCAAAACGGGCCACTTGATAAAACGGAAAATTCCAAGGCTCAACGCCCAAAAGCACTCCAATTGGCATGTTTTTTATATATGCTTTTCCAAATTTTGGATCTAGTGTAACATCTTTTAAAAACTTTTCAGCATTAATAGCATAGTATTCAAAAATTTTGGCACTTAATTCAATTTCGCCTTCGGCTTGCGCTATTGGCTTACCCATTTCTAGAGTTATTAATTTGGCCAAATCCGTTTTTTTTATTCTTAATAATGCGGTCATTTCAAATAATAGGGCAGCACGTTTAGCATAATTATAATTTTTCCAAATATGAAAAGCTAATTCTGCTTTTGTTATGGCGGCATCAACTTCTTGGTCTGTCATTTCGTTAAATGACATTACCACTTTATTTGTTGTCGGATTTATAGTTTGTATTGCCATTATAGTATTATTTAATATTTTGTAAATGAGTATTCTTTCTAATTTAATATGGGAATTAAAAACTGGTTTAATTTGTACTATTTTCAAGGCTAGGCTCAATCACCAGGTTTTCGTTGCCATAAAGCTTTATGGTGCTCAAATGAGGCAGATTTTCAATAAATTCATATATGATTTTGTTGTATTTATTTGGCATTTCCAAATTGGCCAAATGACCCGCTTTTGTAATAATTTTTAAAGTTGAATTGGAAATGTTTTTATGCAAATATTCTGCTTGTTCTACAGGTGTTAATATATCCTCATTTCCACATATAATTAAGGTAGGAACAGAAATTTGAGCCAAAGAACTGCACATTTCTTTGCGATTTGCCAATGCATTTAAGGTAGCTATAATGGCTTCTGGCGAAGTATTTAAAATTTCATTCATTACAGTTTTTACCAAAATTTTATTGTATTTTATGCTTGCATTACTAAATATTTTAGAGGTAAAGTTTTTGGTAAAAAGCACTAAACCGTAATGTTGGATTTCCAACATAGCTTCACGGCGTTTTTCTTTACCCTCTGGCGAGTCGGCAATACATTGCGTGTCGGCTAAAATCAATGCTGAAAACCTATCTGGAAAGCGTTTTACAGCGTTTAATAAAATATAGCCACCCATTGAAAAGCCACATACAACGGCTTTTTCAATATATAATCCGTCCATTAGTGCGATTAAATCTTCCGCAAAAAGGTCGATACTCGCTGTGCGAATTATCTCACCTGTTGATTTCCCGAAACCTCTTACATCATAGGTTATTATATGAAGTGTTTCACTTAAAAAAGCGGCTTGTGGCTGCCACATATTTTTATCAAAAGGAAAGCCATGAATGAAAATAATGGGAGAAAGGCCTTCGCCAAATTCATTATAACACATTGTTATATTGTTGGCTGCGATAGTTTGATCATATTTTTCTGTCATTATTATCTTTTTTTTAATATTTTTAACTATTTAATTTGCAACTACATTTCAGTAATTAATTTGCATTCCATAGCACAATTACCACAGGCAACTGCTGTGATTTTAAAATATTCCAAATGGGCAAATTTCTCGCATGCCCGCTCGCATTGGGTACATAATTCTTCACATTTATTGCAGGCCTCTTGTAAAAATTCGCTTTCTGAAGCCAGCGATTTCAAGTTTAATAAACAAACTGCAGCACAGACAAATAACATTTCAACGATTGACTCCATCTCTACAGAATTTTGCTCTTTTTTTATTTCTTTTGCACACCTAAGGCAAGCCACAGCAGATGCCGAACTTGCCTCAATGCATTTCTGATAAATTGTATATTCGCTTAATTCCATTGTTAGTTTTGATTTTTGGAAAAATAGTTTCATTCACAACAAACGTTCCCTGAGCATAGCTGAAGGGAAATTTTGAGCTTCATCTTATGCTTGAGATTTACCTTTAAATGCGTCTATAAACCAAAAGATTTCTTTGATAAAAATATCGGCTAGTTTATCAGTTTTTTCTTTCTCTATTGGTAAACCATTTTCATCAAAACTATCATCAATATTTGGAACTGGGAATAATGCTGGTATTGTTATGGCTTTTAATTTCCACAATGAAAATTGTGTTAATATCAAGGCTTGGCTACCACCAAAATCGCCACCAGATACAGTAGAAATGGCTATTGGCTTATGGTACCATTCTTTGTTGAGCAAGTCAACTACATTTTTCAAACTGGCAGGATATCCCCCATTGTACTCGGGTGTTACTACAATTATTGCATCCGCTGCTTTTACTTTTTCAGCAAATTCCAAAACAGTTTTTGAAGGATTTTTCTGCATACTTAAAGTTTCCTTGAAAATTGGGAAATTATAATTTGCCAAATCCAAAATTTCAGCATTGGCAAGCTTGTTGTAAACCAAGTATTTTTGAAAATATAAGGCTACTCGGCTACTTTTACGGCCAATACGTACACTTGCCGAAATGATTGCGATATTGTGCATTTTAAACAGTTATTAATCCCTTGTGACTATCAATTTTGTTATCACCCAAAATTACCGAAGCAATGAATTTAAAGCAATTCACCATTTTATTGCCCTCAACGTCCCAATAATAAGCATTTTTTGTATTGACTTTAATTACGGAAATACTGGGGTCAGTTTTGCCTTTCTTAAACCAAATACTGCCAATTGGCGACCATAAATCATTGATTTTATTTTGATTGGTTATTATTTCAGCTTCTCCGTTTACAACCAAGTAGCTATTTTGTGCTGGATGTGCAAAATACAATTGAACAATACTATTTTTAATAATTGACTTGTTTTTTTCACTATCTATATCGCTTAAAAACCAAATATTGCCTTTTTCATCTATTTCAAGTGCGGTCATTGGCCTTATATCACCCCAATCATCGTGCCTGAGAGATGTACTGAAAAGGCATACTTTTATTTCCTCAACCAGTTCTTTTAGTTTTTCAATGCCTTTTTTACCTCGTAAATTGGATTCTTTATTCATTATTATTTTATTAAACTATTACAGGCTTTAAGTTCGGTTATAACTGCTTTTTGGGTTCCAGTTTTATTTACTAATTGTACTGTAAATAAAAATTTTGGTTTATCTAAATCAATTATTTCGGCCACTATTACTTTATTTTATCAAATTCCCCAAATCGATTTTCAATAAGTGAGAAAAAATTAAAAACTGGTTGAATGTTCCATTGGTAGTACTTGTATGATTGCGAAATACAAATTAGATAAACCATTTTTTATTATTTCTGATTCGTTTGTAATAATTTTACTTCTTGAATTAATAATTTTTTTTGGTTTTAATGTGAAATAGTTTTTTATTGTTAGCATGATTTTAAGAATTTAATGTTATAATATTTATATAGTAAAAGTCTGAATATTAATGTGTTAATAGTTATATAATTATCTGAATTTCTTTCAAATTTCACACATTATCGATTATAATAATTTGGCACTACAGGAATTAGAGTGAACAGGATTTTAATCAAAAAATAATTGTGCTTAAAATTTAAACAAGATGCTTCCTTCGTCAGCAAGACACTCCTCTTGATGTCATCATGAGCCGCAAGGCTGGCGAAGGAACTTGTTCCGAATTGTCTACTTATTTGATTTTCACTCTAAATCCTGTAAAACCAATAATTTAATATTTAATTTAAGTTCAAAGTGACCAGACCTGCTTTTTGTAAAAAAAATTCTTCAAATCACCTTTAAGCCATTTCAATTAAATAAATGCCTTATGAACATTTTATTTTCTTTTGACTCTTTCCTAAAAAATTGTAAATGATTAAAAACTTTTAAATTTGAACTTATCGATTTTTATTTTGCAAAGTTCAGTTTACCTGCAAAGTGATTTGTTACAGAATTTTTCAAAAAACTTATAATATTATTTCATTTTCTTGCTCCTTGGAATACCAAAAAAAATCCTTTTTTAATAAAAAAAAGCAAACCATTTGGGTTTGCTTTTGTCGAATTACAGCATCATAGTATTGGAGGGCCAGATTTATTTATTTTCTTCTTCAATTGATTTATCTATGGTTTCTTTTACATCCTCAATTGCATTTTTAAATTCGCTATATCCTCTGCCAAGCCCACGAGCAAGATCTGGAATTTTTTTGGCACCAAATAGTAAAAGCAAAGAAATAACTATGAGCGCAATTTCGGGGCCACCTAGCCCCAAAATCAAAAAGATTGAGTTAGTTACCATTTTTTAATTTTTAAATATTTTTTTAAATATTGTAATGCAAAATTCAGAAAAACCAGGAAATCTATTTTACATAATTATAGAAAATACTTATATAATTCTTAGGTTTTTGTATTAAAAATTCAATTAAAGCAGTCTATATTTTTTAAATTTATACTTTTAGTAAAATCTAATTTTGCTTTATTCACAAATACGGTTTCACCATTTTTTTCTGATTGTTCGCCATAGCCTTCATGTATAGAGTTGTTTTTTGTCAAAAAAGCCACTTCTCTTACTGATTCAACGCCCTCGGAATAGAAAGTATATTTTGCAAATAAAGTATCGCCAGTTACAAAACCTTTAATTGTTCCTTTATTTCTATCTTTTTCAAAAAAGTTATACGCTAAATTGCCCACCACAGAATTGTCTGTAATAATGAGTTTTAATATAATTGTGTCTTTTTTTAACATACCAATATAGCAATCGTATATTTTTGTATCTGGCTTTACGGCAACATTGGGCTTTGAAATAGTCGCTTTTTCGAGCGTATCAACTGAGGTTTCTGTTTTATTTGAATTATTACATGCAACAATAATTAGGGTAATAACTATAAGTTTGGCTATTTTTTTCATTGAATCTATTTATTATATTTCGCTGATAATTAGAATTTGACTCCACCTAAAGGCTAGTCTTCTGCCCAATCTCAACTCATTTCGTATCCCATTTACCACAGGCAACAGTTATTAGCATTTACTTGCATTAAAGAAAAACTCAAAAGCAAAGCCAATATTAATTTATTGGTTTTGCTTTTGAGCAGGCATATTTTTACTATTTACTGTTTTTTATCAGGATTCAATAAATCGTAGAACTGGTCAAGTTTTGGCATTAAGATAATCCTAGTACGCCTATTAGTGGTACGGCCATCGGCAGAGCTATTACTCGCCAAAATATTATATTCACCATGGCCTGCAGCTATTAATTTATTGGGATCAATATCATCTACATAATAAGTGTTCAGCTCTTTGTAAAGCTGAGTGAATAATTCCATATTCTTGGCTATTTCAAAATAGCGATTCTGATCAGCTGCATGAACGTTTAATAAAAAACACAAGCAA
>JANMZR010000036.1:0-47915 GCA_031383555.1 Cytophagaceae bacterium
CTAGTTTTTCGAAAAACCAAGAAGTAGGCCTTAAAATAATTTTATGACCAAGCCATTCAATACCTGAAAAAATCGACTGAAGAAATTTGTAAAATTTTGTAGAATAATTTGTCATTGATTTAAATTTAGTTGTGTAATTTAAAGAAAAAAATTAAATTTCGATTGATTATTTATCCTTCTTAATTAGCTTTAAAATAAAATTTTAACCCTGTAACCCTTACAAATTTTATTTAAAAAATTCCTACATTTACTTTATTAATTTATAAAAAGTTTAAAATCTTAAATACCTATGAAAATATCTATTAAATTATTATTATTCCTGCTATTTCTGTCAAATTTTACCCAAGCAGAAGATTATCCTACACTTTCAATTGGCTCAAAAGCACCCAACTTTTCATTGAAAGGTACCGATAATAAAATGTATTCTTTGGCTAGTTTTACCAAGTCCAAAGTTTTAATTGTTTATTTCACTTGCAACCATTGCCCAACTGCCCAAGCTTATGAAGACCGCATCCAAAAAATAGTAAATACTTATAAGCCAAAAGGTGTGCAATTGGTGGCTGTTATGCCAAACGACGACAAAGCTGTTCGTTTTGATGAGCTTGGCTATACCGATATTAGCGATAGTTTTGCTGAAATGAAAATGCGTGTTAAGGACAAAAAATATACCTACCCTTATTTATATGATGGAGCAACTCAAAAAACGGCGCAAAATTATGGTGCTGTAGCCACGCCTCATGCCTATGTATTTGACCAATATAGAAAGTTGCAATATGTGGGTCGTATTGATGATGAGGAGCGAATTGGCAAGCAGAAAACTCATGAACTTGTGGATGCAATTGAGTCCGTTTTGAAAGGTGAACCAGTGGCTGTACCTGCCACTAAAACATTTGGATGTTCAGTAAAATGGGCCAGTAAATCAGCCACTTTAGTTACTGAGGCGGAGAAATGGGCAAAAGAGCCTGTGACTTTAGAGCGAGCTAATATAGATAAACTTAAGGAGTTGATTGCCAATAAGGAAAGTAAAAAATACAGATTGTTGAACGTTTGGGCTACATGGTGTGGTCCTTGTGTGGCTGAGTTTTCAAGTTTAGTTGAAACCAACCATATGTATCGTGGGCGTGATTTTGAGTTTGTTACGCTCTCTGCCGATGACATTAAAGCTGAGGCCAAAGTTTTGAAATTTTTGAAAGAAAAAATGAGCTCCTCTCAAAACTATATATTAGATGGTCCCACAAAATATGAAATGATTGAGGCCATTGACCCAGCATGGCAAGGAGCATTACCCTACACAGTACTCATAGACCTTGAGGGCAAAATTGTGTATAAACAAATGGGTATGATTGATATATTAAAATTGAGAAAAGCAACGATTGAAAAAATAGGTAGGTATTATCCATAATTACTTAAAATTGTTATTATTGAATTTTGGACTTGAGTTTAGCACCAACTAATTTTTAAAACAGTATGCTTGCATACTGTTTTTTTTTATGCCAAATTTGTATTTGTTATGCTAGGCATAACAAAATGATAAAAAGTGGCATTAAAAATTCAGAGATTTCAAAGTTTATTTTTCTAATTTTAATGAATCTAGCAAAATAATATTTGTTATTAACATCATCAACTAAAATGAAAGCAGAAGAAACTGCAGACTACCATATAAAGTCGGCCTGGCATGCAATATCACGAATGTATAATGTAACGGCAGCGCAATATGATATGACAATGGCCATTGGCTATGTATTGTTAAATATTGGGAAAAAAGGTACACCTGCCACCAAAATTGCCCCAGCACTAGGTTTAGAACCCCGAAGCCTCACCCGGATGCTTAAAAGCCTTGAAGAAAAGGAATGGATAAGAAGAGAAATTGATACTGATGACAAAAGAATTGTAAAGGTTTTTTTAACTGAAGAGGGCAAAATAAAGCGAGACCTGGCAAGGCGTGGTGTAATAGAATTCAATACTATTCTTCAAGAAGCCATTCCTCAAGAAAAATTACAACAATGTTTTGAAACAATAAACACAATTTCTAAATTGGTGGAAGTTGTAAACCAAGGACAAAAAGCGGGTGAATTGACTGAATGGAATATATAATTTGTTTTAAGTTATTATCTTAACCTTAATTTTTATTTAAATATGTCATCTGAAAACCTCCAAAAAGTAATTAATAAAATTTTTGAAAGCATAACCAACCAAATCCCAAACTATAAAAATAGCGAACCAGATTGGTCTATTTCGCAAGGAAATGTAGCTGTTTGCATTATTGATGAAGCTGGGAATATTTACGGTAAAATTTGGGGTGCTGATAAAATTAAAGGCCGAAAATACTATGATATTGCCTACCGAAAAGCTTCACAAGTATGGATAACTGGCTATAAAACAGGGGAATACGAAAAATTAGTATTCTCAGGAAAGCTAGATTATCGTGATTTTGGTATTGAACTACCAGACTTAATGGGATGGGACGGAGGCCAACCGATTGAGCTTGATAAGGAAACAAAAATAAGTTGTGGTTTTAGTGGCTTTAAAGGTGTAAATGACTTAGCCCTTGTGAAAATTGCAGCGGAAGAAGCAATGAATTATTTGACCTAATTTCTACAAATACATGAAATACGATTACATTATAATTGGAGCAGGTTCGGCGGGTTGTGTTTTGGCCAATCGCCTTTCGGAAAACCCTGAAAATCAGGTGCTTTTAATTGAAGCGGGTGGTCCTGATAAGAAAATGGAAATTCATATTCCTGCGGGTTATATTAAATTATTTCGAACGAAAGTTGACTATAATTTTAGTACGGAACCTCAAAAGCATGTTAATAATAGAAGAATACCCATTCCTCGTGGGAAAACTTTAGGTGGCAGCAGCTCCACCAACGCCATGGCCTATGTACGCTGTAATAAGGCTGACTATGACGAATGGGAAAGTTTTGGAAACAAAGGCTGGGGATATAATGATGTATTGCCTCTTTTCAAAAAATCGGAACATTCTGAAAATATTCAAAATGAATTTCATGGACAAAATGGGCTTCTTAACGTTTGCCATGGCATTACTTTTCGTACCCCATTTGCAGATGCTTTTATTAAAGCTTGCGAGCAAAATGGTATTGCCGAAAATCAGGATTATAACGGACACCACCAAGAAGGGGTTTTTCATTTTCAATTCACGAAAAAAAATGGTGTTAGGCAAAGTACAGCTACAGCTTTTTTGAAGCCTATTTTAGGTAGGAAAAACCTGAAAATACTTACAAATACTACTGTAAGTCAGGTGCTTATTGAAAACGATAAAGCTGTGGGAGTTGCCTATTTTACAGGAAAAAATTCAATAGAAAAAGTTTTTGCAAATAAAGAAATTATACTTTCAGCAGGGGCAATTCAAAGTCCACAATTGTTGATGCTTTCTGGAATTGGAGCAAAAGACGAACTTAAAAAACATGGAATTGAAGTAAAAAAAGAGCTTTTTGGTGTAGGAAAAAATTTACAAGATCATCTTTTTTATAATGTATCGGCCTTAGCCTCCATTCAAGAGGGCATGAATCACCATTTGAAACCGATCAATCAACTAAAGGCAGCATTCAAATATTTCATAAAAAAGCAAGGCGCATTTACTGCAAGTCCATTAGAGGCGGGTGCTTTTTTTGACTTAAATAACAGCAATCGGGTAGACTTTCAATTTCATTTTGCTTCCATGCATTTGGGGGCTGGCTATAAAACTGATATGTACGACCATAATTCGTATGAGTATACAGATGGCTTTACGATTTTACCATCGCTTTTAAAGCCAAAAAGTAGAGGATATATTGGCTTGAATGATGCAGACTCACGGTCGGCCCCCTTAATTCAACCTAATTTTTTGAAGGAAGAATCGGATCTTATTACCTTAATAAAAGGTGGCCGAAAAGCTATTGAAGTACTTGAATCTGAAGCCTTTGACCAATACCGTTCAAAAATAATTACGCCGCCAGATCGCTCATCTGATGAGGCCTTTGCCGACCATATTCGTAAAAGATTGGAAACTATTTATCACCCAGTTGGCACTTGTAAAATGGGCAACGACGAAACTTCAGTTGTAGATGATCAATTGAGAGTGCATGGAATTGAAAATCTGCGAGTTATCGATGCTTCCATTATGCCAATAATAGTCGCTGGCAATACCAACGCACCAGTGATTATGATAGGGGAAAAAGGGGCTGAGATGATATTGGGAGGGTAGTTTTGTAAATGGAAATGGTTTGCAATTTCTTTTAAATATTCACTGATATTTAAGTATATTTTTTTAAGTAAAATTTTCAATTACTCAACTCAACTGCTCTTTTTTGAGCGGCTTCGATGCCTTCAATTAGAGTTTGACCCAATCTGCCTTCTTCAAAAGTTTTGAGTGCAGCTTCGGTGGTGCCACCTTTTGAGGCAACTGCTTTAATGAGTTCGTCGAGGTTTTTATCAGAATTATTCAATAGGTGAAAGCTGCCAATCATAGTTTGTTTTACCAAAAGTGCAGCCATTGATTCTTCAAAACCCATTTTTTTGCCCGCTTCTATCATATTTTTTACTAAATAGAAAAAGTAGGCGGGGCCTGAGCCACTCAAAGCAGTTACGGCGTCAATCAATGATTCGTCTTCAATATAAACGGCTCTGCCCGTTGAGTTAATAAGGTTTTCAACTTTTCGCAAATTGTTATTATCTACTTCTTTGGCGGCACAAAAACCTGTCATTCCCATGCCAATCATAGCTGGGGAGTTTGGCATTGCCCGAATGACCAAAGGATGCTCTAAACTTAATTGTATTTTTGAGATAGGAATACCTGCCATTATGCTCAATACCAGTTGATTAGGTTGAATTACAGTTTTTAATTCAACGGCTACAGAAGCAAAATCTTGTGGCTTAACAGATAAAATAATAAGATCAAATTCTCCCACTTTTGGGCCAATAGTTTCAATGACTAAACCTGCTTTTTCAGCACGGAGGGCTTCGCCTCTTTCTATGCTTTTTTCTATTAATAGAAGGTTTTCGCTTTTTACCAAATCATATTGAATAAAAGATTTGGCAAAGGCCATACCCATATTTCCGCAGCCTACTATAGCAATTTTCATAACGATTTTATAAATAAAAAGTCAGTGAATTCACTGACCTTGGTAAGGTTTTCCAATATTTTTGAATTCGATTTATTTAAGCAAATGGTGAATCATTTTCCTTTAAATATTGCCCAATATTAAATGTAATTCCATCCATTATTTCAATTTCTTTGCTCCAATCAATAATCTCCCAATTGGCAGTTTTGGTGGCTACTATTACTTTTTTATTATCTGACATTATCCATATTACTTTTTCAACACCAAAGTTTAATAGTTTTTCGGTTTTCTTAAATGCATAAGTGTTTGGTGAGCCAAAATCTTCAGTATCAGCATCAATATTTACTTCAATTTGTATTTTTGGGGGTACAATAGTATAATTTTTATTAGCATTTTTCACATCAAAAATATTGGTATCATAAATGGCAATATCAGCAGATAAATTATTTTTATTATCTAAATGTTGACCAGTTTCGTTAGTTAAGGCTTTATATTTTTTTCTATCAATCTTGCTGAAACATACCCAAAGAATATATTCAATTATTATTGCTTGTAATCCACTTGAGCCCATAATTTCTTCTGGTGATAAGGTGCCATTTAATACTTTCCTATAATTTTTATAATAAACAGGTTTGCCATCAAATATCTCATATATTAGATAAGGTGGTATCTTTTTGGCAGGAATTTTAGGTAAAGCTATCTTTGGACTTAACGTTGCTATCATTTTTTACAATTTTAATTCAATATGTAAATTTATCATAATTGCTTAATTCATTTGTGCATTTGGTTTTATTATTTCTTTTTTAATCAAATAAAATTGAAGCAAGTTTAATTCAAAACCTCAGCAAGTTTCGCCTCTAAAGCTGGCCCACGAAGGTTTTTGGCAATTATGACACCTTCTTTATTAAGCAGGTATGTTTGTGGAATTCCTTTTATGCTAAATTTATCAACTACTTCTGACTGCCAAAATTTCAAGTCTGAAACATGCTTCCAAGTCAAATTATCAGCTGCAATTGCTTTTAACCAAGAGGCCTTGTCCTTATCAAGTGATACACCATAAATTTCGAAATCTTTGTCTTTAAATTTTTCATACATTTTTACCACATTTGGGTTTTCACGACGGCAAGGGCCGCACCATGAAGCCCAAAAGTCGATGAGTACGTACTTGCCTTTCAATGATGAAAGCGCTAACATGTTGCCTTCAGGTGTTTCTAACGATACTTCTGGGGCTTCTGCACCAATATCAACACCGCCCAATTTTTTAATTTTGTTTATAAAAGTAATCACTTGTGGGTTCGTGGAATTCGTTTTGGCAAATTTTTCAGCTACTACTTTCAAAAAGGGAATTTCTTCATCAGGGTTCAGGAAATTTGTAGCATAAAGACAAACTAAAGAAGTGCCCATTTCAGGGAAATAACTCTTAATTTTATTAATAGTTTCTGTTTGAGCAGCCATATATTCTGTTCTTAATGCCTCTTGTTTTGCAACATCTTTTTTCTCAATTGCCTCTTGAAACCCTTTTTCTAAAATAGCAGTTTTGGCCTTCATAACACCAGAAACATCATTTAATTTTTTGTAATAATCAACATTTTTTGAACCAGAAAGATCAAATTTTCCACCTGCTTTGCCGTCGGCCAAAACTTTTACTTGGTCACCATCTTCCAATATTACAGTGGTTTTTTGTTGGTTATAAATATCTAATTGATAAAATGCTCCACCATTTTCAAGCTTAGGCTGAAGGCTAAATGATAAGTCTTTTTTTACAATTGTTGAGTCTTTTGGTACTCGAATACCTGTGTCGGATATAAGGGATAGAACTATTTTTCCATTGGGTATAAAATTGTTTACCGTTCCAGAAATGCTAGTTTTATTTTGAGTAAATGCTTGCGTAGAAATTATCAAAACCAAGCAGATTTTTATTAGTTTTTTCATTCTAATTTTAAATTTATACTTTACTTTATTTTGACAAGGATTCTGTCAAAAGTTTATTAGTTATTTTTGGATCGGCTGAGCCTTTTGATTTTTTCATTACCTCACCCATAAACATGGCTATTAGGCCTTTTTTACCAGCTTTATACTCCTTTACTTTTCCGCCATTTGCCGCCAATACTTCATCTATTAACGCTTGCAATGAATCACTATTGCTTTGTTGTATAAGATTTTGCTCCTCAGCTACTTGCATCGGATTTTTCTCTGAGTTGGCTACCAATTCAGGGAATATTTTTTGACTAGCCGCACTAAAACTTACAATTCCAGTATCAATTAAATTGATAGTTTCGGCTATTTTTTCGGCTCCTAACTTAAAGTTAACAATTTCTTGGTTATTTTCATTCAAATAGCTTTTAATAGGCCCCATCATCCAGTTGGAAGCGGCCTTAAAATTAGTTGTTTTTTTGCAAATCTCTTCAAAATATTGGGCAATTTCTTTCGATTCAGTCAATATATTTGCATCGTATTCTGTTAGTTTATAATCAGTTACATATTTAGCAAATAAGTCATTTGGGAGGCTAGGCATTTCACTATTAATACGATCAATCCAAGCTTTTTTTACTTCAAATGGTGGTAAATCTGGCTCGGGAAAATACCGATAATCATTCATGGTTTCTTTCTCCCGCATACCAGATGTACTATTTGTAATTGGATCAAATGAGCGTGTTTCTTGGATAATATTTTCTCCATTTTCAATTGCAATTATCTGTCTTTCAATTTCGTACTCAATTGCTTTTTGAATGAAGCGCATTGAGTTCATGTTTTTTATTTCCACTTTTGTGCCAAATTCTGTTGCATCTTTTAGCATAATTGATACGTTCACATCGCATCGCAAGGAGCCTTCTTCCATATTGCCATCAGAGATACCCAAATAGCGTACCAATTTCCTGATTTCCAACATAAAAGCGGCTGCTTCTTCGCCTGATTCTAAGCATGGTTCGGTCACCATTTCTATCAATGGTGTGCCAGCACGATTATAGTCCAAAAGAGTATCAGTTTCGCCATCAATATGAATTGACTTGCCGGCGTCTTCTTCCAAATGGATATGGTGTATTTTTACTGCTTTTTCAACTGTTACTCCATCAGCATTTTTGAACTTTATGGTATAATAACCCGGACCGCAAATCGGTGTTTTATCTTGTGTGATTTGGTAGCCTTTTGGTAGGTCGGGGTAAAAATAATTTTTACGGTCAAAGTACTGCCATTCAGCGATTTGGCAGTTACATGCAAGGCCAATTTTCACGGCAAATTCTACTGCTTTTTTATTCAATTTTGGTAAAACCCCAGGATGCCCCAAAGTAATTACCGATATATTTGTATTGGCATCAACACCAAATTGATTAGGGTCTGAAGCAAATATTTTACTCTCAGTTTGTAATTGTACGTGCACTTCTAAGCCAATTACTACTTTATATTTTGCCTTTAATTCTTCTGTTAACATAAAAAATGGTAATGATTTTTACTAAAAATCGAATACAAAGATAAGCCAAATTACAACCTTTTTTTACTAAAGTATTCTAAAATTAAATCATTAAAAAAGACTTTTGTAATTGAAACATTTTAGCTTAAATTGTATTCAAATTCTAATTATTTTATTTCGTATCAGTTTTAAAAAAATAATCATATGAAAAAACTTCAATTTACACTCTTAATTTCTTTGATTTTTGCTTCGGGTTTTTCACAAAATATACTTTCCAAAAATGAAGTAAAAAATGGTTGGGATTTATTGTTTGATGGAAAATCACTCGACAATTGGCGTACCTATAAAAACACAAAACTTAATTGGGAGGCTATTAATGGCAGTTTACATAACAAAAATCATGATGCATCGGAAGCTGCTCGTGGTGATTTGATGACTGTGAAAAAGTATAAAGATTTTGTGTTTTCATGCGAATGGAAGATTTCGCCAGAAGGGAATTCGGGGATTATTTACCGTTGTTCTGAAGAGTTTAAGCAGCCCTATTTTACAGGCCCCGAATACCAAGTAATTGATAATGAAGGCTATAAAGGTAAGTTAACTGAAAGCCAAAAGGCTGGTTGCAATTATGACATGGAGGCTAATACAAAAGTAAAACCTAAGCCAGTTGGCGAGTGGAATAGCACCACTATTTTGGTAAATGGCAACCATGTTGAGCATTGGTTGAATGGCGTGCAAGTATTGCAATATGAATTTAACTCTGAAAAATGGTTAGCACAAAAAGAAAATAGCAAGTGGAAAACAGCCCCAAAATATGGGCTGGAGCCAGAAGGCCATATAGACTTGCAAGACCATGGGCATGAGGTTTGGTTTAGAAATTTGAAAATTAAGGAGTTGTAGGGAAATTGGATTAATGAGTTTTCCGATTGTAATAATTTTTAAAAAAAATCCTATAAGATTTTAAACGGGGCCGCCTAGGCCTTATAGGATTAAAAATGGTAACTTTTTAGTTAAAATATAGCTAAATTTTATTTTTTCAAAGTTTTCATATACTTCACTAAATCAACTACTTCCTGTTCTTTTAGCGTATCAAAAATACCTACAGGCATCAATGAACTTGCCATTACTTCACGAGATTGGATGTCGGTTTTATTTATTCTGGTGGCTTCTTGCCCAACCATTCGCATAGTGATTTGTCGTTCGTTTTCAGAAGAAATATTGCCCGAATAGGTGCGCCCATCACGTGTGGTAATCACAACTAACCTATAATCCTCTTGAATTTCACCACTCGGATTGAGCACATTGAACAGTAAATAATCAAGATTACCACGGTTTGAGCCAGTTAATTCGGGGCCAATATTGCCACCTTTTCCATACATTTTATGGCAGGAGCCACAAGCTTTTTGGAAGGCTGTTTCACCTTTTAGCATATTACCTTCGTCCACAGCTTTTGGCGTTAGAATTCTATGATATTTTGCATATGATTTTTCTAATGACTGCTCTTGCTCAATGGGACCCCAAACTTCAATAAAGCCGCTTCCAACAACTCGCAAAAGCTGGCGTGCAGTATACGCTGGAATATCTGACTTTGGAACTACCTGATTTTTAATAGCTTGAGTTAATTGCCAGCCATATTTAGGTCGGGATGAAAGCGTTTGAATAGCTTGATGTTTTTCAAAAACATTCAATTTTTTATAGCTGGAAATAAGCAAGTTGGCAAATTTTTCTTCATCATAATTAGCCATTGCTTCTATAACTTCTAGCCTTATTTTAGTGTCATTAAAAAGACTAAGAATTTCGTTTTTTAGTTCAATTCTTTTTTGACTTGCTAAGGAATTAATCGCTTTTTTTCGTAAATCAAGACTAGCCTTTTCATTTTTTGCAGTCGCCAGATAAATTTGAGACACTTCAGTATCACCAAATTTTTGGGCTATTTGGTTGGCTATTTGGGCTGTTTTACCTTTTTGTAATTTTAGCTTTTGATAAATAAATGGCCAATTTTTTGGGGCTTTTAAATCGAACCGTTCGTCTAGGCCATCACGAATACCTTCTAAAATATCAATTTGGTTTTTAGTGCTTTTTTCAATTTGACTTACTATAAGTTCTGCTTCATTGGCATCAATTAATCGGCGTGATATATAATTGGTAATCAATGGAATAGCACTATTTTTTTGAATATCTAATACCTGATTTATATTGTTTTTAACCATTGGTTCTAAGCCAAACCATAACATTTTTGGAATATTATGGTCATTGGTATCTTCATTATGTTTTACTAATTCTGAGGCTATTTTTAATGCAAAATCAGTCGAAATTCTTTGCATTGTAGCAGCCAAATACAACCTTACTACTGCGGAGGTTTCAAACTTTGCCATATTTATAAATTGATTCAGTGCCAATTCACTTGGATTTTTATCCTCACATAAAAGCTGAATTGCCCAAGCTCTTAAATATTCATCTTTATGGTTTAAAAGCTCAAAAAGTTGATTTTTTTCAAAATTATTGGTAATATGTAAAGCCCAAATTGCTCGGAGTTTATAATCTACTTTTTCATTTAGTTTTAAAATATTTTGTAGTTTGGCAATTGCTTCGGCATCAATGTTTCTAATTGCAGCTCTTTTTTGTAAAATTACTCTAGCCCTTCGTGCATGCCAATCACTTTCAATAGCTTGATATTTAGCCAATTGCAAATCAGTTTCTTTATCCAAATCAGCATATCTACCATCAAAATTTTCGGCTAAAGATTTTTCAGGCATTATTCTAAAAACCCGACCAGTTTCGCCGTTCAGTACTTCTTTTCCACAAATATCGGCATCGTGCCAGTCGAGCACATAAATACCACCATCGGGACCAACTTCCATACTAAAACCGACCCATTGGGCATTGTTGGCTTCCATGAGTTCATCACCATGTTTAGCTACAAATCCTGAGCCTTTTTTCTCCAAAATATCAGACAAAACAGCATGCTCGTGAATATTTGCCATGAATATTCTGCCTTGGTGCTCAGTCGGGAAAGCATCGGATTGGTACACTCTTGCACCACCATGCGCTGAGCGATGGCTATGGTCGCCAATGGTACGAATATCAGAGTACAAATAGGGGTTAAAATGCTGTCCACCTTGCCTATGATACACACCACCGGGTATCACATGCCACATATGCGGAATTACGCAGGCAGAGATAAATAGCTGACCCTTAGCGTTATAGTCAATTCCCCAAGGGTTGCTAAAGCCATGAGCCACTACTTCAAAAATATCTTTAGTGGGGTGGTACCGCCAAACTCCACCGTTTATATCGACCCCTTCACCTTCTAAAATATCTTCGGGAAAGGCATCATTATGTTTATAAATTTTACTTTTGCCTACAGGCTTTTTTACTTTACTTGGAGTGGCAAAACCTTGGCAGCCATACAACCAACCGTCGGGCCCCCAATGCAAGCTATTGAGTGTTTCATGCCTGTCACGAATGCCCCATCCAGTCAACCGCACTTCAATATTCTCCATATCGGCAACATCGTCATGGTTTTTATCTGGCACAAAAAGAAGATTGGGTGGAGCGCCTAAAAACAAGCCATCAAAGCCTATTGCCATGGCTGCTGGGAATGCTATTCCTTCTAAAAACACCTTTTTAATATCAGCCACTCCATCATGATTGGTGTCCTCCAAAATGAGTATTCTACTATTCCCTGCTTTTGAAAAACCATAACCACGAGATTCATAATCACGGTTTTCGGCTATCCATAGGCGACCACGGTCGTCCCAACAAAAGGCCATAGGTTGAGTAATCATAGGTTCGGAAGCCCAAACATTTGTTTTAAAACCAGCCTTCATCGTCATCGCCAATACAGCAGAATCAGGTGTCAGAAATTTGGCATCTCGGCCTTCTTTTTGGGCAATTCCCCAAAGTGAATAGGCCATATCCTGCCCACTGAAATCCGACCATAATTTATTGATTGTTAAATCATTAGGCTCGCCAGTATGTACCACAATTTGGTGTTTTATGATTTCTGTTGCCCCTTTTTTTATTTGCCAGTCGGCCATTCTAGCGCCTGCGGTACCAATACCTAATTGACCATCAACACGCCAATGTTGTGGAAAGCCCTTATTTTCCGGGTGATCCATTACTGTGATATTAGCTTTATCGCTCCGGCCATCGAGTTTTATGCCAACATTTACCCAATTAGATCGTTGACCTTCAGCTTTCTCGTTTTTTTGTCTGGCACCATTAAGCACTTCTCCATCATCTCCAGCTTTCCAAGGCATGCGTACAAAAAGGCCTCCATAATCATATTTGCCAATAGTTACATCTGTTTGAGCTTCTCCAGCCCAAACCAAATTGAGTAAATATTTACCGTTTTCTTCCCGCATTGTCCAAGTTTGAGTTTCGGTAAGTACGGCAATACCTTTTTCATCTAAAAGATCATATTCTGTTTCCCATTTAACTTCCAAACCAGCTGCTTTTATAATTTTAGCCGATTTTTTTCGCCAATAATCACCTTCAGGATGGTGAAAATAATCTCGACTATTAACCCGAGTATAGCCAATATAAATGCCGGTTTGGTGCTTATGATGGCCTGGACTATATTCTGTGAGAATTCCTTTGCCATCTGGTGCAACTATTGGGTGAAGAAAAGGCCTAAAATCAGGTTTGACTACTTGAGTTACAATTGGGGCTTTACTGTTTTTTCTGAAAATTGAAATTGTGTTCAATTTATCATTTTGAACTATCGATAATTGGGTTTTTCTATCGCTTTGGCAAAAAGAAATATTGGTTAATGAAATAATAATAATCAGTGTGTTAAATAAAAAAAGTTTCATAGTTAGTTTAATTATTTTATTGTTCAATTTAGTGAAAAGTTCTCAAAATACCAACCTGAATATTTCAGATTTAGATTAAAAAAATTTGTGAGTTTTGTTTCTAATAAATTTGGAAAATTTGTGTCAAAATCATTTATTTCATCCTAATATTTCTTCCAAATTAGCTTTTACATTTTTTACAATCGAGTCCAAAGCCAAGTCATTATTGTCTTTTCCGAAAGGATCTTCAATTTCCTCAGCAATCATTTCAATACCTGCAAAAGCATAAAACACTAAAGTTACTATGGGTATTGCCCAAAAGCCAAACTCTAAAACAAAGCTAAAAGGCATGGTGAAAACATAGAGGAAAATCATTTTTTTTATGAAAATATTATAGGAAGAAGGAATAGGCGTGTTCTTTATGCGTTCGCAGCCTCCAATATTTTCAGTAAAGGAACTGAGCTCATTATTTAATACAATTAACTGGCTTCCCGTGAATGTATTATTTTTATATAATTCATTGATTTTATGGTAAATAGATTGAAATATTAGGTTAGGAATATGTTTAGTTTTCTCATAATAATCTCTATTAAAATTGTCAAAAAACTCCAAATGACTTATACTGTCATTTCCTCTCAAGCGATCTTTTGTTGCATGCAAATAATTACCAATTTGTATTTTGAAAAATCTAATTGACTCATGATTTTCGGGTAGAAAAGCCGCAAGTTTCATCGCTAAATTTCTCGAATTGTTAGTAAAACTGCCCCAAAGCCTGCGGCCTTCCCACCAGCGGTCGTAGGATGTATTGGTGCGAAAAACTAACAAAAGTGACAATACAAAACCCACTAAGGAGTGAACTGCGATTGGATTTTTTATCGAAGTCAGGTGCAAAACACGGTTTTCAACATAATAAAATATTCCAGTATAAGCCATAACCGCCAACATAGCAGGCAATAATTTCCGAAAAGTGTCGGCCTTTTGAAAATAAAATATAAGCTTCCACCAGTCTTTCGGATTGTATGTTATCATAGAAATTTGTTGTTTTTGTAATTTGAAATCAAATATATTTATTTACTATCGAAAAACAGTTAAATTAGTTAAAGTTGAAATTGAAATAAATAGAGAATCAACAATGTCATGGTTGTATAATCATTTTAAAATCGGGTAATTTGTAAAAATATAATTAACAACTATGAAACTCATTTTTAACATAATCAAATATCTATTCTTAACCATACTAACCATAATTATTGGTTTTTGTGCTCTCAATTATTATTCTGATTTAAGTTTGGATGAAATGAAAGCTAAATATACCAATTCCGAATCTGAATTTTTGGAATTGGACGGCATGCAGGTGCATTATCGAGATGAGGGAAATCCAGCAGACTCTATTCCTTTGGTATTGATACATGGCACTGGATCAAACCTTCATACTTGGGATGTATGGACAGACCAAATGAAAGCTCAACATAGAATAATAAGGTTAGATTTGCCAGCTTATGGCCTTACTGGGCCCAATAAAAATCATTACTATTCTTCAAAATATTATGTGAGTTTTTTGCATGATTTTTTACAAAAACTAAATGTAAAAAATTGCTTTATGGCAGGCAATTCTTTAGGTGGAAAAATCACCTGGGATTATGCTTTGCAATACCCAAATGAAATTAAAAAAATGATTTTGATTGATGCTGCTGGTTATCCTTCCAAAAAGTTAGGTGGTGCTTTGGTATTTAAAATAGCCCAAATACCTTATTTAAAACATATTTTCACAAAAGTTACACCTAAATTTATCATTGAAAAAAGTATGTTGGATGTATATGGCGACGACTCAAAAGTGACCCAGCAACTCATTGATCAATACCATGATATGTCGAGAAGAGCTGGAAATAGAGCTGCATTTGTGAGCCTTACTAAGATAACATTTGATGAAAATTATAAAAGAATATCGGAAATAAAAGTACCCACGTTATTGCAATGGGGAGAATTGGATAACGCTTGAAAATGCTTATAAATTTCAAAAGGATTTGCCCAACGACTCTTTGATAATTTATAAAGGAGTTGGCCATGTGCCGATGGAAGAAATTCCTGAGAAAACGAGTGAAGATGTTTTGACATTTTTAAGTAAAAAATGAAATTCAAACAATATATTTCAACATTAATAATATATTTCAACATTAATTATGTACCAAAATACAGTGTTTAATTCTGTAGTAAAATCATTATTAAAAAAATTATAAAAGGTAAAATCAAAACTATTACATTTACACAGTTTTTCACAACCTTAAAATTATAAAAAATGAATAAAACATTAAAACGCATTTTAATAATTGTTGGCCTTTTGGCAGTAGTATTATTTATTGCATTTAAATTTTTGCAGTACAATACAAAAAAGGCCAGTCCTGAAGCTACAGTAATTTATACGAATGGGGCTAATATTTCTGTAAAATATTGCAAACCATTCAAAAAAGGAAGGGAGATTTTTGGTAAACTAATCCCTTACGATCAAGTTTGGCGTACCGGAGCCAATGAGGCCACTACATTTGATTCTGATAAAGATTTGACAATTGGAGGCAAAGTACTTCCAGCAGGCCATTATACACTTTGGACTATACCTGGCAAAGAAAGTTGGACGGTAATATTCAACAAAAAAGACTATATGTGGGGTGTTGGTGGCGATGGTGCAAGCCGAGAGGCCGGTAGCGATGCCTTGCAAGTAGTAGTGCCCGTGCAAGCTACCGATGCTTTAATGGAGCAATTTGACATATCGTTCACTGACAATCCAATGCTTTCAATGGTATTGGCATGGGACAATACCAAAGTGGTAGTGCCGATGATAAAGTAGTTTTTTTTAATTTTACATAAAAAAAAGCCTTGGAATGTTTTTTCTAAGGCTTTTTTTAGTTGTCTGCCAATCTATTGCAATTTCAGCGTAACCAAAGTAATTACTGCCAATACTATTCCAATAATCCAAAAGCGAGTTACTATTTTTGCTTCGTGGTAGTTTTTCTTTTGAAAATGATGGTGCAACGGCGACATCAGAAATATTCTTCGCCCTTCACCATATTTGCGTTTTGTATATTTAAAGTAAGTTACTTGTATCATAACTGAAACCAGTTCTATCAAAAATATACCGCATAAAATAGGAATTAACAACTCTTTTCTGATCACAATAGCCAAAGTTGCTATGATGCCGCCAATCATTAGGCTACCCGTATCGCCCATAAATACTTGTGCTGGGTAGGCATTGTACCATAAAAATCCGATGAGCGCTCCTACAAATGCAGCCACAAATATGGCGAGCTCACCAGAATTGGGAATATAGAAAATATTCAAATATTGTGAAAACACTTTATTGCCAGATACATAGGCCAATACACCCAAGCAAAGCATTATTATTACGGATGTTCCTGCAGCTAATCCGTCTATTCCATCAGTAATATTAGCGCCGTTTGATACAGCTGTTATGATAAAAATTACAATTATAGTATAGACAATCCATGAATATTGCTCAGGAATAAAAGAGAACAAATGATTATAATCGATTTGATTATTTTTCATAAAAGGCACATTGGTTACTAGCGACTTAATATCCTGATAATTAGTTAATTCGCCTGCAGCATTTACTGCTTTTGATCCATAAATTCTCACTTTTATATTATCATTGTAAAACATAGTAAGGCCAACAATTAAACCCAAACCAATTTGTCCTACAATTTTAAATTTGCCAGGAAGGCCTGCTTTATCTTTTTTGAAAACCTTGATATAGTCATCAATAAAGCCAATACCGCAAGTCCATAAAGTAGCAGTTATCATTAATATTATATATACATTGGCAAGTTTTGCAAATAATATTACTGGAATTATTAAGGAGGCCAAAATGATAAAACCGCCCATTGTGGGAGTTCCTTTTTTCTGCATTTGACCTTCTAAACCGAGGTCACGGATGCTTTCGCCAATCTGTTGTTTTTGCAAATAATTGATAATGCGGCGGCCAAATATTGCGCCAATCACCAAGGATGTGAAAGTGGCTGCAAAAGCTCTGAACGTAATATATTGAAAAACACCAGCACCTGGGAAAGAAAAATGCTTGTCGAGGTATTCGAATAGGTAATAAAGCATATATAATTATTGTTAATGGGAATTTTTTGGGATACTTACATGCAATTTATTAAAAAAAAAATTTAGACACGAATTTCAGAAATTACTCGATAAAAAATACCATACATTTCGAAGACTAAAACTCAATTTTGCCAAACTTCTTTTTCAAGTTTGTACTCAAAACTTACTTTAGGTAAACCGTTTGGGAGCAAGCCAGAAGTTACTACTCCAATTTTAAGTGCACCTAGTTTTTCTACTGCTTTTTGTGACCTGAAATTAGTTTCTCCCACATGAAACAAAACATTATCCACAGCTTCAAAAGCATAATTTATCATCAAGTTTTTCAGATTTCTGTTAAATTCAGTCGACCAATATTTTCTTGCAATAAAAGTATAACCAATTGCAATTTCTTTTTTTTCAGGTTTGAAATCATAATATCGACTTGAACCCGCTATTTCTTCAGTTTTTTGGTCTATTATTGCAAAAGCACCTTTTGAGTCAATAGACTCATTGAATAAAACAGTAAAAACTTTCAGTTCATAACGGTTTTTATTAGGGTGTTGCTCCCAAACCAAAGGGTCGGAGGCAACGGCAAATAGGCCATCAAAATCATTGGAATTCAAGGGTCTAAGTTTAATTATATCAGACTGTAAATGAGTGGGTTGTAAATCCATTTTCTTATTAATTTTTTTTCAAGAAAGCTAATTTTATTTCTTCTGCATCATCAAAATGATGTTTAACGCCTTCAATTTCCTGATAATTTTCATGACCTTTGCCAGCTACTAAAATAATATCTGTTGGGCTGGCAATGTCCATAGCATAATTAATAGCTTCTCGGCGGTCTTGAATTATTTTGGTTTTTTTAAAATCAATCGGTGGCACCCCTTTTCTCATTTGCTCTAATATATCAGCAGGGTCTTCAAACCTTGGGTTGTCGGAAGTGAGTATTACCTTGTTACTGAATCGACAAGCTATTTCAGCCATAATCGGTCGCTTAGTGGCATCTCTATTGCCACCACAACCCACTACGGTAATCACTTGCTCATTGCCTTGGCGGAGGTTTTTAATGGTTTTTAATACATTTTCCAGAGCATCAGGTGTATGTGCATAGTCCACTATCCCAACCATTTCGTCAGGCCCAATTATTTGTTGAAAACGACCAGGGGCAGTATCTAAGCCTGAAAGCTGGGTTAAAACCTCCTCGGGATCTTCCTCTAAAAGTACCGCTGCACCATAAACACCTAATAAATTATAGGCGTTGAAAGTACCAATGAGTTTAAAGTGTATTTCTTTGCCATCAATTTGCATTTGAAGGCCAAACATGGAGTCTGAGAGTATTTTTCCTTTAAAATCGGCCATGGTATCGAGTGAAAAAGTTTTCACCTTCGCTTTTGTATTTTGCACCATTACCATACCTCTTTTATCGTCGATATTTATAAGGGCAAAAGCCTCTTTTGGAAGGAAATCGAAAAAGCCCTTTTTTGCTTTTATATAATTGTCAAAGGTCTTATGAAAATCAAGATGGTCATGAGTAATATTGGTGAAAATACCCCCAGAAAAAGTTAAACCTGTAATGCGATGTTGTACTACTGCATGTGAGCTCACTTCCATAAAGCAATGGCTACAACCTTTTTTAACCATTTCAACTAATAATTTATTGAGACTTATAGGGTCTGGTGTAGTATGAGTGGCAGGTATAATTTGCTCATTTATTTGATTTTGCACCGTTGAAAGCAGGCCAGATGAGTAGCCCATTTTTCGAAATAAGTTGAATAGTAAGGTTACATTGGTTGTTTTCCCATTTGTTCCTGTTACACCAATTAATTGTAGATGACTACTTGGGTTTTCATAAAAATTGGCTGCAGCGAAGCCTAATGCTTCAGATGAATCTTTTACAGAAATATAGGTAATACTGGGTTGTATATTTTCTGGTAAAGTCTCACAAATAATAGCAGTAGCTCCTTTTTCAATAACTTGGTTAATATATTGATGGCCATCAACTTGAGTGCCTTTTATTGCAAAAAAAAGCTGATTTTTCTCGACCTTTCTGGAGTCAAATTGTAAGCCATCTATTTCAATATAAGTAGAACCAACTATGGCCTCAATTGAAATTTTATTTAATATATTTTTTAATGTTTTTGACATTTTTTTGTTGATTTTTTACTCCAAATTTAATTGATTTTTTAAATACCGAACTACCTGTTCGTCAAATAGCTAAAACAGGTCCAAATTTATATACCTGTTAGACTCTTTGAATAACAACTACATTAAATTTTACTTTAATGCGAAATAAAATTAAAGTAATTCCAAATTTATATACGTGTTATTTCGCATTAAAGAGCCTGCTGGTAATGATTGTTTTTTTACTTTTCCAAAACCAACATATTTTACTTTAAAGTTTTTGTTTTCCAGCACAAAAAGTGCATCACGTAATGGCAATCCTACTACATTGGGGACAGTGCTCTTGTCGGACTTAATATTGGGATTAATATTAATTTTTATTTGTATAAGTTTTGCATTGCTGATTAATTTTTCGGTAATCATAGCCTCAAAGTCTTCATTTAAAGCAAATGATTTTTTTGAAATTGATTCATTTACTTGACTTTTAATTTTTGAGGTTTTATTGAGAGAAAGGTCGTCAGCATAAATTTGGTCGGCAATTTGCCTAAATACTGGGACCGCCACATCTCCTGCATACAACTCTTGCGAGTTTTTTCCTTTTGGTTCATCAATAACTATTATACAACTATATTTTGGGTTTTCAGCAGGGAAATAACCAGCAAAAGCCGTATAATAAATACCATCGGCAAATGACCCATTTTTCAATTTTTTTGAAGTACCAGTTTTCCCCGCAAACTTATAAATATCGCTTTTTTGTGTACTTGCGGTACCTCTATCAACTACACCCTCTAACATTTTTTTTACTTTATTAATTGCACTTTTTGAGGCAATTGGTTCATCTGTTCTTCTTTGCGATTCCGTACAATCCACCTCTATTTTATCGCCATTTTTTATGTATTTTACAATAATTGGCTGCACCCAATACCCATCATTGGCAATGGCATTGTAAAAGGTAAGCATTTGGAGGGGTGTTATACTCGACTCGATTCCTCCAAAAGCAGTATATGGTAATGTAAAATCGCTATGGTATTTATGGCCAGGTGGGTAAAATATGGGTGCAGGTTCCCCCTTGATTTGAAAGCCTAGTTTTTGGTCTAACTTGTATTTTTTCAAGTATTCAAAATATTTATCTTCATTATTACCAAAGGTTTTCAACGCCAATTTTACAATACCAATATTGGACGATTTTTCAAATACCTGTTGAACCGAAATTTTCCCAAAGCCACCATTTTTGCTGTCTGACAATATTTTACCTTTATATGGAAAAGTGCCTTCACCAGTTTCAACTGAGTCGTTTGGGTTTACACCTTCTTCTAAAAGTGCTAACATTGTGGGTAATTTTATCGTTGAGCCTGGGGTGGCACCTCCTGCTACAGCGAAATTTAAATTTTCAGTATATTTATTCTCTTTTTTTGAAAAACTGAGGTTGGCCATAGCTTTTATTTCGCCCGTTTTTACTTCCATCACTATTGCAGAAGCATAGTTGGGCTGGTACAATTCAACTGCTTTGCGGAGGGCAGTTTCGGTTTCGTCCTGAATATTTATATTAAGTGTGGTATAAACATCGCTTCCAGGAATTGGCTTAGTTTCGGGGCTGTCTTCAATAGGTTTCCAAACGTTATTTCCTCTCAGTTTTTCGAAAATCCCTTTACCGGGGCGACCCACCAAATATTGCCCCATACTTTTTTCAATTCCGACACCTTTTCCACCTTTTTCCAATAAATAACCAATGGTCCGAAGGCCCATATTATCAAAAGGATGCGCACGCTGGTCAATACGCTCAATTACCAGTCCACCTTTCAGCTTATTTTCTTTGGCCAATGCAATCAATTCTAGTTTTTTTCGCTCCTCATAAGAAATATATCTGTTATCCAAAATAATAAATGGATGCCTTTTTGGTAAGTTTTTGGCAATATCTTCCTCGGATTGTGGCAGCCAAATATCTCTAGCCTCAAATATTTTCTTTTTGAATGAATTTGGTGTTCTATCTTTAAAAATGGTACTCAAACCTAAACAAAGAGAGTCTATTTTATCATTAAATAATTTGATATTGGCTTTGTTTTTGTCTTTCCTATCACTATCGGCACCCACATTTACGTCAAATCCTAATCTATATTTTGGCAAAGAGGTGGCTAAAAGGCTGCCGTTATCCGAATAAATATTACCTCTAACAGCAGGAATATTCCGCTCCATAATTGATTCGGTTTTCATTTCTTTCAACCATTTTTTGCCATCAACTCTTTGAATATAAATGATTCGTCCAATGATAGCCAATGCTAAAATGGCAAGGAAAAAAAACACAACCCAAACTCTAATTATAATGCTATTTTTAATTGAGGCCATATATAATATTCAATTTTTTTTGTATCCTTATTCTGCAACTACCTTTTGTGGCGCCACCTTGTTTTCTTCAAGCCCAAATGGTGCTACTTTTTGAAGCATCTCTGATTTTTTTGTAGCCTTCATAAAGCTGGCTTTTTTACTAATATATTCCGATCTTTTTTCATCAATTTCTATTTTCAGTTTTTCTATTTCTCTAATATATCCCTCATATTTTAAGGAAAAATGTATGTAACAAAAGATCAGAAAAAATAACCAAATACCATAGTACAAGTATTTTGAAGGGAGTTCTTTTATAAGGTCTTCAATATTTAGAACACGGGCTATCCATTGAGAAATAGTATTATTATTTTCCTTTTTCTCAATGGGTTTTATATTAAATGTGTTTTTTGCCATTCTAACGTAAATATCTGTTTGTCAAATAGATAATTCGATTTATTTTCGTTCAGCAACTCTTAATTTTGCCGATCTTGCTCTGCCATTTCTTTCCATTTCAGAGGCGGACGCTACAATCGGTTTGCGAATTATACTTTCTAAAGGTCTTATCTCATGCCCATAGAAATCCTTCTCAACATCGCCACTGAATTTACCTGACCTTATATAGTTTTTTACGAGTCTGTCTTCTAAAGAATGAAAAGCAATTACACAAAGTCTGCCCTTTGTGTTTAACAAATCGGGTGTTTGCAAAAGAAATTCTTTAAGGGCTTCCAATTCTTGATTTACTTCTATTCTTATCCCTTGAAAAACCTGCGCTAAATATTTGTTTTCTTTACCTCTAGGTGTGAATTTATTGAGTAGTGCTTTTAGCTCAGCAATGGTTTCAATCTTTTTCGTTGACCTCGCAACCACTATAGCATTGGCCAATGTTTTCGCATTTTTCACTTCTCCATACATGCCTAATATTTTATGGAGGTCTTTTTCAGCATATTTATTTATCACATCAAAAGCCTTAATGTCAGCCTCTTGGTTCATGCGCATATCAAGGGGGCCATCAAATCGGGTGGAAAAGCCTCGACTCGGTTCATCAATTTGATGTGAAGAAATACCCAAATCAGCCAAAATACCATCCACCTTTTTTATGCCAAACAGTCTCAAATATTTAGCCATATGCCTGAAATTAGCGGCGATAAAAGTGAATCTTTTGTCAGTTTTGAGATTACTTGAATTGAGTTTTGCATCAGCATCTTGGTCAAAAGAAAACAATTTGCCCTCTGGCCCCAATTTTGCTAAAATTCCCTTACTATGGCCGCCACCTCCAAAAGTAGCATCAATATAAATACCATTTTCCCTGATATTTAAGGCCTCAAGGCTTTCTTCAAATAAAACTGGAATATGGTATTCGGCCATTAATTTACTTTTGAAGGATTTGTTTTATAACTAATCTGAATTTTTAATTACTGCTATTTGCAAATGATTTTAGCTTTTTTTTGGTAATTTTGAGCTATAATTATTTATTTAAAATAAGTTATTACCTGCTTTACAAATTTAATCAATTTTGTAAATATTGTTAAGAATTATTTAACATTTTAAATAAAAAATTTTAATATATTGATAATCAACAAATTAATAAATATTCTTACCTATGGTTAGATTTACAATTGTAAATAATGTTTCATTTTCTTTTTTTATAAAGCCTATTTTTTGCGTAGGTAGAAGCATAATTTCCTCCCAAATTATTAGTTTGCTTTTTGTTTGCTTTTATACAGTTCTTCTATTCTCCTGTAAAGAAAAACCGGCTTTAAACTTGGCTGGCAATTGGCGAGCAACTGTAAAAACGAATGGTGGCGTTTTGCCTTTTCATTTGGAAATTAAGAAAAAAGCCGATTCTACATACTATGAGGCATTTGTTATTAATGGAAGCGAAAGATTGAAAATAGACGATTTGATAATTGCAGGAGACTCCATAACTCTACCAATTGAAATTTTTGATGCAAAAATTAAGGCAAAAATAATTGGGAATAAAATGGCAGGAAATTGGGAAAGATTTGTAGGGGGAGAAAAGTATTTAAGGTCTGCTTTTTTAGCGGAAAAAGATATTTTGGAGAGATTTGAAACTAATTCTACAAAAAAGACTGAAAATGTTACTGGTCACTGGGCAACTAACTTTACAACTGCTGACGGTAAATCCAAAACTGAAGCAGTTGGAATATTTGAACAAAGTGGACAAAAAGTTACTGGCACATTTTTAACAACAACGGGTGATTATCGCTATTTGGAGGGCATAATGGATGGCGATAGCCTCAAACTTTCTACTTTTGATGGCACACATTTATTTTTGTTCAAAGCACTTAAAACTGGCAATACACTGAATGGTAAATTTTGGAGTAATATTTCAAGCCTTGAAAACTGGACAGCGACATTCGATCCTAATGCCAAATTGCCGGATTTGAATAAACTTACTTACCTGAAACCAGGCTTCAAAAAAATAGAATTTGAGTTTCCCTCTACCGATGGTAAAATGGTAAATATAAATAATAAAGAGTTTGAAAATAAGGTGAAAATTATTCAAATGATGGGTACTTGGTGCCCCAATTGCATGGATGAGTCGAAATATTTGGCCCCGTGGTATGATAAAAATAAAAATCGTGGAATTGAGATTATTGGTTTATCTTATGAAAAAAGCATTGAATTAAGCGTTTCAGGGCCGAAAATTGAAAAAATGAAAACTAGATTTGGGATGAACTACCCAGTATTATTAGCGGGCTTAAAAGGCGCTGGTGAAGCCGCCAAAAGTTTGCCAATGTTAAATACGATATTGGGATTTCCAACTACGATAATTATTGATAAAAAAGGAATTGTTAGAAATATTCATACTGGTTTTTCTGGCCCAAGTACTGGCAATTATTACACCGAATGGATTGAAGACTTTAATTTATTGATTGATAAGTTGGTGGCTGAGTAAAAATGACTAAAAATATTTCACTCCACAACTGCATCAAAAACGCCAGTTAATATTTTTCCATTTCGCTTTACCTGCAGCCAAATTCTATAATTACCTGCTTTTGGAAATACATATGGAAAAGAAACTTCGCCACCATGATGGCCCTCTTTTTCATGACTCATACCTGCCATTAATATTTTATCACGATCAATTTCAGTAAGTTTATTTAAGCTAACTAGCAGATTATCAATAGAATCTCTGTATCTTTTTGGATTTTTGAGGTTGGGTTTTATGTTACCATTTTCAGCAATTCTATTTTGCATTACTTGTACCGCTGTACTCGAAAAAGTACCATTTGGGTGTAAATGAATATAAACGGAGCCGTCATCTTTCACAACAGCAGCATGGCCCATCATTCCCAAATAAGTTTGTAATTCGGCAGGTTTTCCGTCAGGTGCTTGCACTGAATATTTCAAAGAATAGGGTTTACCCGCTAATAATTTTTTATTAGGTTGTTCCTCCCAAATAATACTTGAGCCATCTTGAAGGGGCGTTTTTACACCTGGTGCACCACAAATAGAGATTCCAATACTCGCAAGGTTATCTTTAGTATTCAAAGCATTGGTGATTACATAAGTATCGTCTGAGTCACCCGAAAGGCCTTTTGGTTCTAAACTTTGAGCGGGCGATTTTGGAATTTCAATAGTATCGGCAATGGTATTTTGCAAACTATGGTAGCGCAGCACATCGGCGTATAACAAATATTTACCTGAAGGCAAATTGGGTAATATTGCCTCAAAAGTTAAACTGTCCAATCGTTTTGGGTGTAAATGGGCAAAGGCATCCATAGTGCCTTGGCGTACCAAAAACATATGCATTAATTTGCCATGATCTGGAATAATAAAACTGGGGTCACGCCTGTAAATAGATGAACTATCTATTTTAAAATTTAAAATTCGTAGGCCATTTACAATACTTATTTTGGAAGTGGATGTGTAAGGTCGATACATATTTTGCTTATAATCAGCAGTTTCTGCATTCCACCAGCTATTCCCGCCAAATAAAAGCAAGCCACAAAAAGATGCACCAATTGCAGAGCCAATAATTCTTTTTTTATTGGTTTTTGAATTTGCATTTTCACCCACTTTCAATAAACTATCGCCTGTGCTTGCCCCGATAATTGTGGTCATAATGGCCACTAAAAGCAAAGTGAGCACTGCCAAAATCCAACCAGTCGACTTGGGTAAATCTCGCTGTGCTGTTGAAAGTGCTGCCACCGGAATTAGCACTTCGCCCTTGCCACGAGCTCCTTCAATTACTATTTTTACTGAAGCGGCACCGTTTTCCATTAACCAAATATTTCCCTCCCAACTCCCTGTTGCTGAAAGAGTTGCTTCATCAGCACGAGGGGAGCCTTCATCACCAGTCCAATAGAAAATTGGACTCATTTTCACTGAAGTAATATCTGTTCCGTCTGCCATCACCGATACTTTTGCTGTGCCAGGTATAACATCGGGAGGCTCCACAAATACTTGCACTTTGTAGTTTCCTGCATTACCTTCTTGCACCACACCAGAGCTGCCTATGTGTGCAAAAGTAGTTATTGATTGAAAAATTAAGAAATATAGTATTGATGAAGTTAATTTCATTTTGGGCGTTTTTAATTCACATTTGATTTGGTTAATGAAAAAGATAGTTATTCGACTATCGTTGTAACTTTTTCATCCAATTGCCCCATGACAAACCAATTTTTGAGGAAATTACACTTATTAAAAGAGCAATACCAAGGCCGGATATCCATTGCATGATAGTTCTATTATTTCTTGGCCCATATTTGAAGCGATATTCAAAATTACTATCGTTTTGAAATGACCAAGTGGCACTACCCCAAAACCAATTTCGTGCCATTGGAGATTCATGTAAAAAATTACCCCAAGGGTAGTGAATGAGCATAATTACGGTAAATGTTATACCTAAAATTAAGGCTAAAACCCAGTCGTTTTTTGCTAAAAATTTGTCTCGAAGCCAATCAAATGCAAAGCCAGGTAAAAACAATAAGATTGGAAATCCTAAAGTTTGGTAAGTGGAGATTTGATGGTGAATTGGCCCTAAAAGTGGCTCAGCTGGCAATAAACGCAATACTGCATTGACGGCCCAATCAAAAATAAGGAATATAATGGTAATATAAGTGATCCCCCACTTCATACCAGAAGCCCTTCCAGCCGCTATTAAAATAAATGGAAAAGCTGCACTTGATACTTGATAAAAAGTGGGATTATGCAAATTCCATCGACCTAATTCTTCCGATAAAAAAGTAAAAAGAGAAGTAACAAAAAATGCAGCTGTGAATAAAAACATCCATTGCATGCGTTTTTTCCGACTGGCCTTCTGTTTATTATTTAAAGAAGTGGCTGACTCCGAATTGTTCAAAAATGCCAAAACACCAACCATAGCTCCTAACTGTACTGATAATAAGCCTAACAAAAGAACTGCATGGGGTGGTGAAAGTATTTTCACATCGAGGCCATAAGTATTGTGCCACCAGTCGTCAAAAGGAGCAGAAGTTAAGGCTGCAATACCACCCCAAATGCAAAAAAGTGCGCCTAAGGAGCCATAAAATATGCCCCAAAACTTAATCATTTTGCCTTTTTCAATGGTTGATCCCCAAAAGGAGGTTTTCAAAACCTGATAGCCCGAAAACAGCCCAGCGCCCGCTGCTCCAATATAGGTTACCACGTGCGGTGCTGAAAACAGCCCATCCCGTCCGATACTCATATGCCAAGCAATATCCCATAATATTCCAGCGATTACACACATGGAAGCGATTACACTGATGTAAACGTAATGGGGGATTTCTAATAGTATTTTTGAGGTATTTGGTAAGCTTATGGGTTGTGCCGTTCGGTCTATAGTTGTTTCCATTTGTAATACTTTTATAAATAGATGTTAAATGAGAGCTTAAAGTTGCAAACTATAAAATTTTTTTATAAAAAGGTAACACTGTCAATAATATATTGTTAATTTTTTTTAGCTATCACCTTAGTGTCTTTTCGAAAAACTCAAGCTAATAAATCATGAATTACTTTACCATGAACATCAGTAAGTCTATATCTTCTGCCTTGGTTTTTGAAAGTAAATCGCTCATGATCAATACCAAGTTGATGCATTAATGTTGCTTGAAAATCATGGACATGCACTGGATTTTTTATAATATTGTAAGAAAAATCATCTGTTTCGCCATAGCTAAATCCTGCCTTTACACCAGCGCCAGCCATCCACATGGTAAAACATCTGGGGTGGTGGTCTCGCCCATATTCAGTATTTGTGAGCTTACCTTGTGAATATACTGTTCGGCCAAATTCACCACCCCAAACCACCAAAGTATCGTCTAAAAGGCCTCGTTGTTTTAGGTCAACAATCAATCCTGCTGTGGCTTGGTCAGTTGCAAGGCATTGGTTTTCAATTCCTTTTGGAAGGTTACCGTGCTGGTCCCAACCTTGATGATATAGCTGAACAAACTTAACATCTTTTTCCAATAGCTTTCTAGCAAGTAAACAATTGGCTGCATAGGAGCCTTGGTCTCGACTATTGGGGCCATATAAGTCAAAAATATCATTTGGTTCATTCGAAATATCCATCACATCGGGTACAGAGGTTTGCATGCGAAAAGCCATTTCATATTGCGCAATACGAGCTTCTATTTCAGGATCACCCAAAGTTTGGTTTTGCAGCTCGTTTATTTTTTTCAAATAATCAAGCATTTCTCGGCGGTCGGTTCCGTCATAGCCTTCTGGATTATTTAAAAATAATACAGGGTCTTTACCCGACCTAAATTGTACTCCCTGATGCTCAGTTGGCAGAAAACCGTTGCCCCAAAGTCGAGCATAAAGGGGTTGATCCTTACTAGCATCTTTAGAAACAAGTACAATAAATGAAGGTAAGTTTTTATTTTCGGAACCCAATCCATAGCTAATCCATGAGCCAATTGATGGCCGACCAGGCAATTGATTACCTGTTTGGAAAAATGTTATGGCCGGGTCATGATTAATATGGTCGGTATAAAGTGTTTTAATAATGCACAATTCATCCACTACTTTCGCTGTATGGGGCATTAAATCAGACACCCAAGTACCATTTTTGCCATGTTGTTTAAAACCAAAAATTGAGGGTGCCACTGGCAAAATACTTTGATTGGCGCTCATTGCTGTTAAGCGCTGCCCACCACGAATTGACTCAGGTAGTTGGCTGCCTAAGAGGCTGACAAGCTTGGGTTTATAGTCCCAAGTTTCTAATTGTGAAGGCCCGCCACTCATAAATAAAAACACCACTCGTTTTGCTTTTGGCGCTAAATGGGGTAATGATTTTAATATGTTATCTTGAATATTGTCTAATGAAATGGCCGGATTTTCAGTCAATTTTGGTTTATTATTATCACAACCAAACAAACTAGATAATGCCAAAGTGCCTAATCCTAATGTAGTTTTAGTTAAAAAATCACGTCGATCGAGTTTTTTGTTAATTGCCTCAAAATCGGGGCTGTTTAGCCTGAAAGTTGCCTTATGATGTTCCATTATCTTTTTATTAAGCATGCGTCCGAATTCATTATTAAGCTGGCAACGGAGGCGTTGGCAATTATTTTTGAGGGGTCTATTTGCGGGTCTATTTTGTAAAAACCTACTTTTTGCCACCCAATTGTTTTAGAATTATTTTTCGAAAATTTTTGAAATTGTTTTTCCTGAAACTCAACCAATATTTTCAATTCATTTGCCGATGGCTTTTTGCCAGTAAGTTTTCGATAACAATCTACTATTGCCAATTGAATATTATTTTGTTTGGCCATTTGTTCACCGAGTATTTTACTTGCCTCTAAAAAAGTAGGGTCGTTTTGTGTAACCAATGCCTGAAGTGGCGTATTGGTTTTTTGCCTTCTAAGCTCACAATAACTTCGAGCTGAGCCATCAAATGTAGCCAATGTGGGATTCATCACGCTTCGTTTGGCCACAATATACATGCTTCGTTTATATACATCATTGGTTGAATCAGGCGTGTACGTTGTATTATTTATTTCCCATAAACCAGCAGGTTGGTATGGCATTATACTTTTTCCACCGATGTTAGTATTCAAAATTCCACAGGCAAAAAGTGCATTATCACGTATCATTTCAGCTGAGAGTCTCAACGCAGGCCCACGTGCAAGCATTCTGTTTTCAACGTCTTTTTGTAAAAGTGCAGGGGTAAATTTTGAACTTTGCCTGTAACTTGACGACATCACCATAAACTTCATCAATTTTTTGATATCCCAATTGTTTTCTTTAAAATATACTGCCAAATAGTCAAGTAATTTTAAGTTGGATGGCAACTCGCCTTGATTGCCAAAGTCTTCGGATGTTTTTACTAAACCAACACCAAATAGTTGTTGCCAAAGCCTATTTACTGCAACTCGGGCGGTCAGAGGATTATCATCACTAATTAGCCATTGTGACAATCCTAATCTATTTTTAGGGAAATTTTTGGAAAAAGGCAATATTTTTTCCGGTGTATTAGGGTATACTTTTTGGCCAGGTGAATCATAATTTCCTCTTATTAAAACATAAGCTTGCTTCGGTTTTGACTCCCGCATTATCATCAATTCTGGAATATTTTCTAGTGAATCGTCAAATACTTTTTTTGCATTTATTGAGTCAAGGTAAAGTTTATTTTTTGACAATTGTAAAGCATAAAAATATTTTTTTAAAATTGCCAAATCATTTACATTCAATTGATTAGGTGACTTATTTGTAATATATTTCCAGTCGTATTTTTGGGCCAATATTCCTATTTCAAATGGTGACAGCTCTCTATTATATATTAATAAATCGTCAATTAGTCCGTCTTTTAGGCCATTGCCACGCCACCAAGCGCCAACCATAATTCCAATAGGTTTTTTTCGAGCATAGCTATAAAAGATATCTTTGTCGAGTCTATCCGTTTCGGTTTCCATTACTAATTCGTTCCCATTTAAAAACAATCGAATTCCATTTGCTTTTCCAGAGCCATTGTGGGTCATGCTTATTTGCATCCATTGGTCTTTTGGTACTTTAATTTTGCTTAGCATGGTAATGGCATTTGAAGGAGCTGCATGAGCCATAGTCAATTGTAATTGGCCACTTTCCATTAAATAAACATGAAACCCTTTGAAGTTATATAAGCGTTCGCCAACGGTTTGGTTAAAAACAACCCCCTCTTTTGTAGATTTATTTATGTTTACCATAAGACTTATTGTAAAGCTATCAGCCCTTCTAAATGCCCCTAATCCATCGGTATCAAACCATGCATCGCCAGTAAGCTTTAACCCTTTTCCATTTTTTGAATCTATGTAAACCTCAGGTACTTTTCCGTCAAAGCCAGTTACAAATCCTTTTTGTTTAGGATTTATGGAGTTACTCAAACGCTTATTTTCAAAATCAAATTTTGCTACTAAACCTTCTGTTTTTGAACTGTTTATATTTTTATAGCCGTAACTTTTAATCCAATTGGTAAAGTTTGGCTCTAATGTTTGTTTATAATTCTCAAGATTTTCTTCGGCCTTTATAATTTTATTTTTTATAAATGCCAACATTTCTTCTTGATTTTTGGAAGGTAGTTGTAGGGTGGGTGAGGGCATGGTATCGTCCCAGGAAATTTGGCCTGCCTCTTTTACATTATTGAAAAAACTATACATTTCATAGTAATTTTTTTGGGAAATAGGGTCATATTTATGGTCATGACAACGGGCGCATCCAACTGAAAGCCCAATAAATGCTTGGCCAAATGTATTGGTGCGATCCATTACATATTCAGTTTGGAATTCCTTTTCAATAATTCCACCTTCTAAGTTTTGTTGGTGATTTCGGTTAAAAGCTGTGGCAATTAACATCTCTTTTGATGGATTAAGAAGTAAATCGCCGGCCAGTTGCCATTGTATAAATTGATCGTAAAACATATTTTTATTAAACGATTTTATTACCCAATCTCGGTAAGGCGACATATCCCGTAATCTGTCAACCGTGTAGCCATGCGAGTCAGAAAAGCGTGCCAAATCTAGCCAGTCAACAGCCATGCGTTCCCCATAATGCGGCGATTTCAACAGCCGATCCACTACTTTTTCATATGA
This sequence comes from Cytophagaceae bacterium, assembly GCA_031383555.1. Classification (GTDB taxonomy): domain Bacteria; phylum Bacteroidota; class Bacteroidia; order Cytophagales; family Spirosomataceae; genus JANMZR01. Next base: position 31,838 of record JANMZR010000036.1, read on the forward strand.
CTTTTCAGAATTATCCTTTATAAAAGCGTCAATCTCTGAAATAGTAGGAGGTAAGCCAGTCAGGTCAAAACTCAACCTCCTTAGTAGTATTTCTTTATCAGCCTCTTTATTTGGGCTTATATTATTTGCTTCCAATTTGGCCAATACAAAATTATCAATTGCATTTTTAGGCCAATCTTTATTTTCAACTTCAGGTATTTTTTGTTTTTCAGCTTTTACAAATGCCCAATGTGGTTTGTATTCAGCTCCATCATCAATCCATTTTATAAGTACGGCCTTTTCATAATTGTTTAAAGTAAGATGTGACTCTTTGGATGGCATTTTATATGCTGGATCTTCGGAAACAATTCTATGAAAAAGCTCGCTATTATCCAAATTACCAGATTTTATGGCTGTTTTTCCTTTATTTTCAGGTAATTCGGCAAATGCATATTCAGGAAGGTCAAGTCTTAATCCAGCTTTTTGTTTTGATTTATCAGGCCCATGGCATGCAAAGCATTTATCAGATAATATTGGTTTTACATCAATATTATAGTCTAATTCAGCCGGCAAAAGTGCTAATTCCTCCTTTATTTCAGTTGGAATTTTATGGCCACATGAAAAAATTGAAATTGATAACCAGATTAATAATATTTGATATTTTTTCAAAACAAAAAATGATAATTAAATTGAAAACCTTATCAATTTAGCAATTTTATTGAAATGGGCTGTCATTAAGCCTGTTAAAGTCTTAAGTTTAAAACAAATCCCTCATTAAAATAAAACTAAATTTTAACTAATTTATTACGATAATCCTGATTACGTATAGTTCAACTTGATTTGATCTGGTTTTAACAAAGTCCCAATTTTAGAAATAGATTTTGCCTTTAATAAATATTGGTAACTTGGCGGTTAGGAAATAAGTTTAATTTTATGGTAAAATGGTGTAAAGCCTGTCAGATAGACTGTAGGAGATTCCATAGCCGGCAAAGCACCACGTAATTGTAGTTGCTTATGCTCAAACCTTCCGTTTTCAAATATTATTTTATCAGTGCCAACGGAATAGGTGCCTATTTTCTCTGAAAAAAGGTAAGCATTTTCTCTTTTTGCATACTTTTCTACTCCTGAAAACTCTCCACCTGCCCTAAAAATAAGCTCTAGTGTGACTGGTACATTGTCGGTTCCTGATATTTGAAATTCAACCTCTAAGCCACCTTCAATTTCTTGAATTTTAACCAAATAGTTTAGTTTTTGAATTTCAGATTGTGGTCTTTTACTTTTTGTCATTTTCTCCCAATCGCCTGCTTTATCAATGTACTTTTTATTAAGGGGTTGATAATAAGGCCCTTCCAAAGAGTTTTTTAAAACCCAGCTATCGTCAATTTTCTCTATTTTTTCAGTTTGAAATTGTCCTTTCCCAAAAAAGGAAGCGGCTATACGCATACCTTGCAAAATAGTATTGGTGTTGTGAAAAGTAAGAAAACTGGCGTTGTTGGAAAGTATTGTGCTGTCCCAATTGCCTCGCCTAATGCGCACCACACCTGAATAAGGGAAAACTTTCGCATAATTTGTTGGTAATGGTTTCGAGCTTGGAAGCTCTTCCCAAAGGGATGAATCTTCCAGAAAATAATCCAAATAACCTGCCAGTTGCTGAGTGGTACTGGTTTCTTCAATTCGTCGACACATGGCTGCCATCTCTCCATTTTTTTCCAATAAAGCCATATACTTATAGCAATAATAATATTTAGCCATATTGCCTATTGTGCCTTTATCTTGTCGGTTGGAAGCTTCCGTAACTACCTCACCGTTTGGGTGTACATAATACATGGTCATCAACAAGTTTTTACGAACAGGGTCTAAAAGTTGAGGTTTTTTGAGCCCACGAGCCATAATAATCAAACTTCTGTTCACAATTGGTGAGTAAGTATTGGTGCTTTTCTCGGTGTATTGTCCATCAGCGTCTATATCGATGTGTTCAGCCAACCATTGCTCTATCCGGTTGGTGTATAGTTTATTGGGAAATAAATCATTGAGTTTTGTTAATGCGCCACAAACTACCCATCGGTGATTGGGGGTATGAATGCCACCAACATTGAGTGCCTCACCAGCTTTTAATAGGAATGATTTTAGTAAATCCATTACTTTTTCAGTTCCCAAAATATTCGCTTTTTTGATAAATGAATAGGCTGGCACTATATTCTCAAGCACAAAAGCAAGGTCCGGTGTTGAGTGAAAATTGGTTTCTAATAAATCAATAGTTCCATCTGAATGTTGAAATTTGAGCATGCATTTTACTGCTTCCTCAATATTTTTCAATAATTCATTTGATTGAAAATAAGTCGATTCGGAGCAAGAAAACAAAGTAGAGGCACGATTTACAAAACCAGAGGTTGAGCCGGCATTGGGTATATCGGCCTCATTCAAGTAACCCCCAAAATATTTGTGATTTGGGTCAATTACTTTTAAAGGTTTGTAATTAGCAAGGTTACTATCATTTATTTTAATCCAATCGAGTAGCCAACTGGGTTTTGATTGGCTATTTTTTGAAAATAATTTAAAACCTAGAAAAGGAAATAAAAATATCCCTGTAGATTTTATAAAATCTCGTCTGTTTGAATGATACATTTCATTTATTTTCATAAATTTTAAAAATTAAAAATATAAACTATTTGCTCTTTTTCTTTTCCGAAATAAACTTATCTACCATTTTTTCCAAAATAGAAAGTGTAACAGTACCTCTCGACAAAACCAGATCGTGAAATGCCCTAATATCAAATTTTTCTTTTAATTGGCTTTCTGCTTTTTTACGCAATTCCTTGATTTTTATTTCACCCATTTTATAAGCCAAAGCCTGCCCAGGCCAGCAGATATAGCGGTTTATTTCAGTATTTACCTCATGCAACGAAAGCGCAGTATTATCAGCTAAATAGTTGACAGCCTGGTCTCTTGTCCAGTTTTTTTCATGAATACCAACATCAATCACCAGCCTGCAAGCCCTCCACATTTCATAGGTTAATCGGCCAAATTTTGAATATGGGTCTTTGTATAAGCCCAATTCAGCACCTAAATATTCAGAATATAGCCCCCAACCTTCGCCAAAAGCATTGATATACAAGTTTTGGCGGAATTTTGGGAGGTTTGTCAATTCTTGTGTGAGTGCCGATTGTAAATGGTGACCTGGTACTGCCTCATGCAGAGTAAGCGCCTCTAAAGTATATAATGTACGGCTTGGTAAATTAAATGTATTAACCCAATAACTACCAGATCTTGTGGTAGTTATATTGGCACCTGAATATCGACCAGCCGTATAAGAAGGTGCCAAATACTCGGGTACAGGCACCACACCATAAGGCTGGCGAGGCAGCTTTCCAAAAAGTAGTGGCAGTTTTCCATCGATTTTTTTGGCTATAAAAGCAGCCTCTTTCATTAACTCATCAGCAGTTTTTGGATAAAACTTGGGATCGGTTCTTAATATTTGGATGAAATCTTTGATTGAACCATTGAAGCCTGCCTCTTTCATGACCTCTATCATTTCTATTTTTATACGAGCTACTTCTAGAACTCCAATTTCAAAAACCTCATTTGGACTTAAATCAGTTGTTGTGAAAAATTTCACCCTATCTTCATAAAATGCCTTTCCATTTGGGAAATTGCTGGCGCTCAATGTTTTTCGAGTTTTTGGAAAATATTCGTTTTCGAAAAAAGTTTTTATTGAATTAAATGAAGGGATTATTGCAGTTTCAATTGAATTTCGGCCTTCAATAATTATCTTTTGCCAATCATTTTCTTCAACGGTTATTGGCTTTATTTGAAATGGCTTCCAAAAAATAGATTTTTCAATATCAGTCACTATATGTTGATTATAAGTGCTTTCGTAACCTTTTAAAGCCACTTCTGGTGCAGAAATACCTAAAGCTAATCCTTTCCGAATGAGATTCAAATGTTGCTTAGTATATTTTGGAAAAGCTTTTAATTTTTTCAAATAAATTTCCAATGATTTTTTTGTAAGATAATTTTCAGTAGCAAGAGATGCAAAATCGATATGAAAGCCATCATCAGATAAAATAGGGTTTAAGTATTCTTTGAATTCATAAAATGACAGTCGATTTTTTACCTCATGTTTCAACAATTCAAGGTTTATATGGTCGTCAAAATTGAGCTTTTCATTAGGAATATTTTTTAACTTTTGAAAAATTACTTTATTGAAATTAAACCTTCTCAAAAAATCTTCCTCCTCAAAATCACCTAAAACATTTTCAATTATTGAATCACGAGGAAACTCTTTGTTATTGAATTTCTCAATTTCATCCGCAATTTTTAAGATAGATTTATGGTAATTTATTTGTTGGGAAAGACCGAATTGAAAAATAGAAATTAGGATAAATAATAGTAGTAGTTTTTTCATAATAATTGTTTTTATTAAAGTTGAATTTATCTAATTTTAATAAATAAAATGGGTAATAGCTTTAAAAAAAGTTGGCCTACTAATAATTAAGAAACCAATTTTGATTCTGAAAGAAGTCTTTAAACAGAATTTACTTGTTGTTTTTCAACGTACCCAATTTAGAGGTAGCCAATGCTGTTAAATGGCTTCTCTGGTTCTATTTTAACTGATTTTACTTTGATTTAAAAGTTCTAAAAAGCAAAGTCTGGTTAATAGTTTTTGTTGGAGTTATAAGAAATTTGTTGTTTACTAATGTTGTTAACAAAGTAACTATCAGTATTAACAACGAATTAAAATTTGCTTAAAATTAATTTTAAGCAAATTTATAAAAATTAAAAAAGGACGAGCCACCGAAAGTGTCATCGTCCTTTAAAACTTAATTGAGTATTAGATATAAAAAAATTAAAAGAAATTACCTGCCCATAAGGCCACCAGCAATATCTTTTACAATTACACCACCAGCAAAAGCGCCCAATGATGAAGTTAAAACTGAACCAGCCTCGCCTAAAGCAAAGTTAGCGGCTAATTGGCCTACAATACCACCAGCTAAGCCAAATAATGCGCCTCTCCACCAAGGCTCTGGATCAGGATCAGGTTTTGGTCCCGGTCTCCAGCCTGGCCATTTTGTACCGCACCAGCCAATCATAGCATAAAAAATACTTTCCATCATTAATAAAGTTTAGAAAAAATAAAGGTTTTCCTCCTTTGACGCATTAAGGACCTGCGTTTTATCCTATTTACCGATAAAAGCTGTAAGCCTGAGCAAATTGTTAATTATAGCAATTTTTTAAAATCCAGGCTATTATTATAACAATATTAATTTTTTTATTGAATAATTCCAAATATATCTAATAATACTTATAATTTAATTTTGATTTGGATGAAATGTTATTCTTTTACCTCAAATTTTCTATAAATTTAAAAGCGATAAATTGGGTCAACTTCTAATCAATAAAAATTATTACAACCTCAACGCCTTCATCTCTTTCACCGCATATTCAGCGGCACGGGCTGTCAAAGCCATATAAGTTAATGAAGGGTTTTGTGTTGATGTGGAGGTCATGCTGGCACCATCGGTCACAAATACATTTTTGCAGGCGTGTACCTGATTCCATTTATTAAGTATACTCGTTTTAGGGTCTTTACCCATTCGAGCACCGCCCATTTCGTGGATATCGAGGCCAGCTGCTTGATGCGAATCATTGGTTTTGATATTCTTAAAGCCAGCTTTTTCAAACATTTCAGTATATTGCTGATGAAAATCTTTAATCATCTTTTCATCGTTATCATCATACGCAACTGATAGTTTTACAGTTGGTAGGCCAAAAGGATCTAAAATAGATTTATCTAATGCTAAAAAATTGCTTTCTTTTGGAATGGTTTCGCCCATCATATGTGAGCCAACATACCAGTTGCCCATTGTACTTTTTGAAAGATTTTCTTTTAATTCCTCGCCTAATCCATCATAACTTCTCACTTCACGACGGCCAGCACTAAAGCCTGATGCATAGCCTCTTAGGAAATCTGTTTCTTGTTTATATACATTTCTAAAACGAGGAATATACCCTGAAGTAGGCCGGCGACCATCCGTTGTTGAGTCCAAATTACCATCATATTCACCGGATATTCTGGCTCTATAATTGTGAAACGCAAAATATTTACCTAAAACACCACTATCATTACCCAACCCATTTGGGAAGCGGTTGGAAGTAGAGTTTAACAAAACGGCATTGGAATTGATTGCTGCGGCATTTACAAAAATTATTTTTGCATAAAACTCCATCATTTCTTTAGTATTGGCATCAATTACTTTAACGCCAGTTGCTTTTCCTTTTTTCTCATCATAAATAATGGAATGAACCAATGAATCAGGTCGTAAAGTCATTTTCCCGGTTTTCATAGCCCATGGAATTGTACTTGAATTACTTGAAAAATATCCACCAAAAGGGCAGCCTCGCTCACATATGGTTCTACTCAAACAAGTGCCTCTACCTTGCTGAATATGAATGGCTTTGGGCTGTGATAAATGTGCGCATCGGGCTGAAATCACATGCCTATCACCATAATTTTTTTTCAAGCTTTCTTTAAAATATTTCTCTACACAATTCAAATCATAACCAGGTAGCACTTCACTATCAGGAAGGGAGTCAAGTCCATCTTTAAAGCCAGCTATTCCAGCAAATTTTTCAACATAGCTATACCAAGGTGCCAAATCGTTGTAACTGATGGGCCAGTCCACCGCAAAGCCATCACGGGAAGGCCCTTCAAAGTCAAACTGGCTCCACCTTTGAGTTTGACGGGCCCATAACAGACTTTTTCCTCCAACTTGGTAGGCACGAATCCAGTCGAAAGGTTTTTCTTGAATATAAGGCTGGTCTGCGTCTTTGGCAAAAAACTGCTCTGTGCCTTCATACATGGCATAGCATTTCGAGGCTATTGGGTTGGCATCTCGCACTTCTTTGGTAAGCTGGTTGCGATGCTCAAACTCCCAAGGCATTTTTGTGGTAGTTGGGTAGTCGACAATATGCTTTACGTCACGACCACGCTCAAGTACTAGGGTTCGTAAGCCCTTACCAGTAAGCTCTTTAGCTGCCCAGCCACCTGATATTCCTGAGCCTATAACTATTGCATCGTAAGTGCGTGATTTTTGAGAATCGATATACAAATTTGCCATTTATTCTTTGCTTTTTAAATTTTTATTTTTGATCAATCTATTTATAAATTATTGTATTCTAGGAATTCAATGACAATTTCGTCAGAGGGGACACCAACAAGAGTTAAATTGAGGCAAAATAATAAGTTTGCCAATTCACTCACTTAAATCACTTGTAGCTAATTACTTTTCTCTCATCACTTTCTATTTAAAGCCTCTTTGCATTTAATTCATTCACAGCGTAATTAGCCGCCCTAGCTGTAATTGCCATATAGGTAAGTGATGGATTTTGGGTAGAAGTTGATGTCATGCAGGCACCATCGGTAACGAATACATTTTTGCAAGCATGCAGTTGATTCCATTTATTAAGCATTGATGTTTTGGGGTCTTTGCCCATTCGCACGCCACCCATTTCATGGATATCTAAGCCAGCTGCCTGATGTGAATCGTTGGTCATTATATTCTTGAAGCCAGCTTTTTCAAACATTTCGGTATATTGATCAAAAAAATCTTTAACCATTTTTTCATCGTTATCGTCGTAACCCACATTTAATTTTACTTGAGGAATGCCCCACTGATCAACCAGATTTTTGTCAAGGGTAATTTCATTAGTAATTTTTGGAATGGTTTCTCCCATCATAAAGGATTCTACTTCCCAATTGCCAAATTTACTATTTCCTATATTATTTTTCAATTCTATACCAAGCCCATCATAACTCCTTTCTTCACTTCTACTCGCCTCAAAACCAGATGCATAACCTCTCAGAAAGTCAGTTTCTTGTTTATATACATTCCGAAATCGGGGTACGTAACCAGCGGCAGGTCTTCGTCCATCAGTTTTTTGATCTAAATGGCCCTCATATTCGGCTTTAATACGTGCTCGATAATTATGGAAGGCAAAATATTTCCCCAAAACCCCTGAATCGTTGCCTAGTCCATTTGGGAATCTGGTCGACTTTGAATTCAATAAAATAAGGTTAGAATTTATGGCTGCCGCATTTACGAATATAATTTTTGCATAGAACTCAATCATTTCTTTGGTAACCGAATCAATAACTCTAACACCTGTTGCCTTCCCTTTTTTATCATCATAAATTATTGAATGCACAACCGATTGAGGTCGCAGGGTTAATTTGCCAGTTTTAGCAGCCCATGGTAAAGTGCTTGAATTTGAACTGAAATAACCCCCAAAAGGGCAGCCTCGCTCACAAATGGTGCGATGCAAGCATTTTCCACGGCCTTGCTGCAAATGTATTGGCTTGGGCTGGGTTAAATGAGCCATTCTACTGCTTATTAAATGCCGATTGCCATATTCCTTTTTTATAGTTGCTGCAAAATATTTTTCCACACAATTCAACTCAAATGGTGGTAAAAATTCTCCATCGGGCAAAATATCTAGCCCATCTTTATTGCCTGCAATACCTGCAAATTTTTCGACATAACTATACCAAGGGGCCAAATCATTATATCGAATGGGCCAATCTACCGCAAAGCCATCTCGTGCAGGCCCTTCAAAATCGTATTTGCTCCAACGCTGAGTCCAACGGGCCCAAAGGAGTGACTTGCCACCTACTTGATAGCCACGGATCCAGTCGAATGGTTTTTCTTGTACATAAGGATGTTCGGCATCTTTTACAAAAAAATGCTCTGTACCTTCATAAAAAGCATAGCATTTGCTGAGTATCGGATTGGCATCGATCAATTCTTTCGAAAGCTGCCCTCGATGTTCAAATTCCCATGGCATTTTCAATGTAGTTGGGTAGTCGACTATATGTTTTACATCACGGCCACGCTCTAGTACAAGCGTGCGCAAGCCCTTACCAGTAAGCTCTTTAGCTGCCCAACCTCCTGAAATTCCTGAGCCGATTACGATGGCATCGTAGGAGCGAGATTTTTCACTATCGATATTTATGTAAGTCATATTAAAAATTTTAAAAAACAGATGAACGGATAAACAGATAAAGCGATACGCCGCCCGCAGTAAACTTAAAAGTATTTAAGCATATAGGTTGAAATTAAAAACAATCTAATGACTTTTATAATTGTAAATTTAAAAAGTGGTTATAAAATTATGTGTTTTCCCACTTTTACATTTTTCGGTTCTTCATTTTACATTAAATTTTCAAACCTTCACACATCCATTCCACCTAGCTGGTGCATATTCATATTTTGTAATGTTGGTCATCACATACTCACTTTTCATATAGCCATCGATGGTCATGCGTTTCATTTTTGAATAAAAATCTTTAAGTTCATCATTTTTTTCTAATGATTTGAAAAACACCAATTTTTTATCCGATGAAAGACTTTCAAAAGTTCCACCCTGCTTATTTTTTGACAAGATTTGGAGTTTAGATAAGTCTCCAATGAGTTTATTTTCAGCCTCTTTGCCTTGACAATCGCTTACCAGCTTTTGTATCAATTTATGGACACCTAAAGATTTTGCTCCCGGAGTTGAGGTTTCGGGAATGATGGTGCCAACTATTTCAGCCAAAAGAGCATCATCAGCCATTGTAAAATTTAGATTGGAAAATGAGGTCTTATTCCATGACTCAGCCCAAATCGGAAAGGTAACCATTCCTCCAAAACCGAGAGCAGCTGTTTTTAATAAATTTCTTCTTTGCATTTTTTATGAATTTAAAAGTCAAAAGTAAAGAAAATGTTTGAAAAAAAAAGAGGTATTATCTGCAAAATATATAAACTATAATTTTTAAGATAATTGTTAAAATATATTTTATTTATTCAGTTTTATACTTGGACATTTTCGTTAAATTTGATTATTCCCTAACTTTATTTGATGAAATTAATTTTAACGGTCGTTTTTATACTATTTACCTTTTCATTTTTTGCCAATTCGAATATAGATTCTACCCAAAATTTGAATTTACAAGCCATTGAGCCGACAAAGAATGTCTGGAATTTTCATGGAATTATACAGGTAAACAACAATGGGATTTCGCCCGTTCCAGCTTTTTCATTAGGAAAACCATCTATAATGAATACATTTTTTATCTCAAAAGGGAGTTTTTTATTTAGTCCTGAGCTAAATTATGGAATAGACGGCTTACCTTGGACGGTGAATAATTGGCTTAGGTTTAGAAAAGATTTTTCAAAATTCAAATTAGGCATGGGAACAGCACTTTCTTTGTTTTTTACTCGAAAAAAAATTGACATAAACGGGAAGTCGCATACAATTGCCGAAATGAATCAATATGCCCCAGTTGAAACTTTTATAGGTTATAATTTTTCTGATAAAAACAGCTTAAGTTTGACCTATTGGAAAGCCCACGGGCTTGATTTTGGTTCGGTGCGGAGGGGTCATTTCGTGATGCTTTCAGGTGGTTTTACAAAAATAAAGTTGGGTGAAAGTGTTAATTTTGATTTTCGTCCAAACCTATTTTATATTAATAATGTGATACCATATGAAGGTGTTTTTTGTTCGGCAATAGTTGGTTTAAACCATAAAAAAAATCCAATACATCCTTTCACTCAATTAGTACAACCTATTTGGGTGCGTGGTGGTAGTGATTTTAATTGGAATTTCGGGTTGAATTATGTGTTTTGATTTTGAAACTAAAAAGAAAATATATTTAAAAAAAATATGAACAGAAGAAAATTCATCACAACTTCCTCAGCTGCAACGGCATTGGTTGGATTAAAAGCTAATGAAACTAATATTCCTAAAATACCAAAAGCAAACCTTAAAATATTGGCAACAAATTGGGGTTGGGAGCGCTCCCTAGATGAACTCTGTGCGAATATAAAAAAGGCAGGTTATGATGGTTTAGAATATTGGTGGCCAAAAGAAGTTAAAGAGAGGAATGAGTTGTTTGATGCCCTCAAAAAATATAATCTAGAAATTGGTTTCTTATGTGCTGGCGGCAGTAAAAATCCAATTGAGCATTTGGCTGATTTCAAAAAAGCATTAACTTCTGCTGTAACAAATACTATTCAAAAACCGCTTTACATTAATTGTCATTCTGGTCGTGATTTTTTCAGTTATGACCAAAACAAAGCCTTTATTGATTTAACTACCGAAACTTCTCAAAAAACAGGCATTAATATTTACCATGAAACCCACCGTGGCCGTATGCTTTTTGCAGGACATATAACAAGAAATTTCATTGAGAAAAACCCTTCATTAAAGCTCACTCTTGATATATCGCATTGGTGCAATGTACATGAAAGTATGTTGGAAGATCAGCCAGAAATGGTAGAATTAGCTCTTTCACGTACTGAACATATTCATGCCCGCATAGGCCACCAAGAAGGCCCTCAGGTAAATGACCCACGAGCACCCGAGTGGGAATTGGTGCTAAATACACATTTAACTTGGTGGGATAAAGTGGTTGAACGAAAAGCATTAGAAGGTAAGCCGATTACTGTTTTAACAGAATTCGGCCCGCCAACTTACATGCCAACACTTGCCTATACTTTAACGCCAGTCGCCAACCAATGGGAAATAAATGTTCATATGATGAATATGTTGCGAAAAAGATGGGTAAATTAAACTAGAAATAGCCAAATATTATAACAGTTTGTTGAATAAAATAAGATATTTTTACGTTTTTAAATATTATTTAAATTATAATTTCCATTAATAGGTTAAATTTAAAATGAAAGAAAATATAAAGTTATCCATTATTTTTATTTTCACAAAAACATTAATTATTTCATTAAAACATTCAATGTATGCAAAATTTAGTTAGCCAAACTAAATCTTTTATATTCATATTACTTTTTGGTATTGGAATTAGTTTTATCGCTATTTATTGCACAAATTCTTCAGCATCAAGCTCTTCTGCTTCAGGAGAAGTAGCAGTTATACCTGAAGTAGTCGATTATAATTACCATATCCGTCCAATATTGTCAGACAGGTGTTTTAAGTGCCACGGGCCAGATATTAATAAAAGGGAAGCTCATTTGCGCCTTGATACTCCCGAGGGAGCTTTTGCTGCTTTGAAGGACAGTCCAAAAGCACATGCAATCGTAGCTGGAAATTTAGAGAAATCCGAGGTTTTTCGTAGAATAATGACCAAAGACACCAGCGAGCAAATGCCTCCACCTAATTCAAACCTGAAATTGAGTAAGTTTGAAGTGGAGTTAATTACAAAATGGATAAAGCAAGGAGCAAAATATAAGCAGCATTGGGCATTTTTAGCACCTGAAAAAGCCAAACTTCCAAAAGCTGACGAAAGCTTTGTGAAAAACGAAATAGACTATTTTACTTTTGCAAAAATGGCTGAAAAAAGCCTTAAACCCAACCCAGAGTCGGATAAAGATGTTCTATTGAAGAGGGTTTCGTTTGACCTTACAGGCTTACCACCAAGTATTGAATTGCAAGAAAAATTCGAAAAAGACAATTCTGAAAAAGCTTATGAAAACATCGTAAATGAGCTACTATCTAGTAAACATTATGGGGAAAAAATGGCTATCAACTGGCTTGATGTGGCACGCTATGCCGATTCGCATGGCTATCAGGACGACGGACTCCGCACCATGTGGCCATGGCGTGACTGGGTGATTCACGCTTTCAATAAAAATTATTCCTATGCAAAATTTCTTACATGGCAATTGGCTGGTGATCTTTTACCTGTAACCAATAAGGAAACTTTATTGGCTACAGGTTTTAATCGCAACCATAAAATCACACAAGAAGGTGGGGTGATTGATGAAGAATATCGGATTGAATATGTGACGGATCGTACCAATACCTTTGGTAAGTCATTTATGGCGCTCACATTCGAATGTGCCCATTGCCACGACCATAAATACGACCCTATTTCCCAAAAAGATTATTATAAAACTTTTGCTTTTTTCAATCAAGTGCCTGAAAAAGGAATTTATGGAACAATTGATGCTAATTTTGCTGATCCACCAAATATGAAAATCACCACCTCAGATGTGAATTCAATATTGAAATTTATCAATAAAAAAGACACCTCAAATGTAATGGTAATGGTGATGAAAGACTCATCAAAAGTGCGCCCGACCTATATTTTAAATCGAGGAAATTACGATATGCATGGCGATGTAGTTGGTGTTGGCATACCAAAAAGTATTTTACCTTTTGACACTACAAAATATCCAAAAAATCGCTTAGGACTTACCAAATGGATGTTGGAAGCCAAAAATCCATTGACTTCACGGGTGTATGTAAATCGTATTTGGGCACAGTTTTTTGGTAGAGGAATTGTGAAAACATTAGGAGATTTTGGTATGCAAGGCGAGTTACCTACACACCCTGAATTGTTGGATTGGTTGGCGGTTGATTTCAGAGAAAATGGCTGGAACATTAAGCGATTGGTAAAACAAATTGTCATGTCGGCAACCTATCAGCAATCTTCCAAAATCACTGAAAAACATCAATCAACTGACCCTGAAAATATTTATTTAGCACGGTCAACCCGTATCCGTTTTCCTGCCGAAAATGTACGAGATCATATATTGGCTAGTTCTGGCATTTTGAACTATGAAATTGGGGGGCCATCTGTAAAGCCTTACCAACCCAAAGGATTATGGGAAGTGGCCACATCTGGAAGGGGCCTGCTCGCACGTTATGTTCAAGACCATGAGTCAGATTTGTATCGCCGTGGCATGTATGTGTTCATAAAAAGGACCGTTCCGCCACCGTCGATGCTCATTTTTGATGCAAGTAATCGAGATCAATGTGAAGTACAACGAAGCCGAACAAATACACCGCTGCAGGCCTTGGTGATGATGAACGACCCACAAACTATGGAAGCATCAAGAGTTTTAGCAGAAAGATTAATTGCTGAAAACACTAAAATTGAAAGTAAATTAGTGATGGCATTTAGAAAAATTGTTTGCAGAAAGCCAAAGGCAAAAGAACTAGAAATATTAACAAAATACTTTGAAACAGAGGCTGATTTCTTTGCAAAAAACTCAAAAAAGGCTGATATGATGTTGAAAATAGGAGAATACAAAAAGAGTAGTAATTTGGACAAAACCAAAACAGCTGCACTTATGCAAACCATTCAAATGATATTTAATATGGAAGAAGCGATTATGAGGGTGTAATTCGAGTGATGAGTGATGAGAGTTGAGTTAAAAGTTTATAAATGAATAGATAAAAAATACCAAGGCATAAAATATTGATTCCCCAAAAATGACCAGTATAAAAAAGATTCTAACTCTGCTATTAGCATGTTTAGTAATGGTTGTTTTATTTATTTTACCAAAAATAAAACTTTTTTTAGAAATAGATAAATGCTTGGATAGTGGAGGAAAATGGAATTATGATAAAAATCTTTGTGAGAAATAATTAACGCTGGTCGACATTTGCAATATCGACCTCAGATAAAAGGGATTTGCAATCCTTATCTTTAGTTTGTGGCTCACAAAACACATTGAGAAAGAAATGAGACAAAATGTGTTTAAGGGAATTGAGAAAAAAAATATTTGTGAAAATTAATCAGGAAAATCCTAAAATCAGGAAAATCATGGTTCAGACAACTTAAAATATGGAAAATGAATTTTTAAAAAGCCGTTTAGATATTACACGTCGTCATTTCTTAGGCAAAACAGCCGCCGGTATAGGCAGCTTGGCTTTAGGTTCTTTGATGATGCCAGGCCTTTTCAAAGGTAATGGTGATGATCTTTTGGATCAATTACCCTTAGGTTTGCCACATTTTGCACCAAAGGCGAAACGAGTAATTTATCTTTTTCAAAACGGTGCTCCCTCACAACTTGAAACTTTTGATTATAAGCCAACTTTACTTAAACGTGCAGGTGAAGACTTACCCGAGTCGATAAGAGGTGGCCAAAGGCTTACTGGCATGACCTCAGGCCAGAAAAATTTCCCATTGATGCCGTCTTTTTTCGACTTTAAACAATATGGTCAATCGGGTGCTTGGGTGAGCGACATGTTTCCCAATATGGCTAAAATAGTGGACGACCTCTGCATAGTTCGCAGCATGAATACCGATGCCATTAATCATGATCCCGCACTTACTTTTATACAAACAGGTGCACAGGTGGGCAATCGGCCGAGTATGGGTGCCTGGGCGAGTTATGGTTTGGGGTCTGCGAATAAAAACTTACCAGCATTTACTGTGCTTTTATCTCGAGGGCGGGGAAATGGCCAAGGTGTTTATTCTAAACTTTGGACCAACGGTTTTCTGGATTCAACTCATCAAGGTGTAGTTTTTAGCAGTGGCGATGATCCAATTTTATATTTGAACGATGCTGAAGGAACCGATAAAATGGCTCGCAGACGGATGTTGGACAACTTAGCAGAGCTCAATCATTTGGGTTTTGAGGAAAGCGGCGACCCAGAAGTGCAAGCAAAAGTACAGCAATACGAAATGGCCTATCGCATGCAAACGGCTGTGCCTGAGCTTACTGACCTTTCAAAAGAACCAGATCATATCATAAAAATGTATGGCCCCGAATGTTTGGTACCTGGTACCTATGCTGCCAATGTTCTTTTAGCCAGAAAACTCTCAGAATCCGGCGTGCGTTTTGTGCAATTATACCACCAGGGATGGGACCAGCACGGTAACTTACCCAACGAAATGCCATTGCAAGCTGAAGATGTAGACAGAGCTTCCGCAGCATTAATTACTGACCTGAAACAGAGGGGTTTATTGGATGAAACTTTGGTGATTTGGGGTGGCGAGTTCGGCAGAAGTAACTATTGCCAGGGCACTTTTGCAAAAGATAATTATGGTCGTGATCACCATCCAAGAGCTTACAGTATTTGGATGGCTGGCGGAGGCACAAAACCTGGTACCGTATATGGAGAAACGGATGAATTTGGCTATAATATTATCAAAGACCCTGTTCATATTCATGACTTTCATGCCACTGTTATGCATATGATGGGGCTTGACCATGAAAAGCTGACCTATAAGCATTTGGGCAGAAGATATCGACTGACAGACGTTTCTGGAAAAGTGATTTCGGGTTTGATGGCCTAAATGAGGTTTGAACCCTTTATTTAGTGATTTGCTGATTAATTGTATATTTTGATTTTTCAA
>JANMZR010000106.1:0-4304 GCA_031383555.1 Cytophagaceae bacterium
ATGCATGCATACTATTATTTGTTTTGATTTTTTTATTTCCAGACATTTATTATCAAGCATCAAACATCTATTTTCCTGTAAGAATTAAACGATTTCATCAAACTAAAATTTTATTACAATGGCAGTACAATATTCACGTCGCAACCTTGATTTCATGTTGAAGGAAGTTCTTCATGTGCAAGATCTTTGTAAATATCCTTATTATCAGGACTATACATCCGAAATGTTTGATATGGTACTAGACACCTCGGAAGATATTGCTGCAAAAACTATGCGCCCAGCTTATGTTGATTCAGATCGTAATGAGCCTGAATTGAAAGATGGCAAGGTGAAAGTACACCCAATGGTAAAGGCTTATATGAAAGCCATGGGTGATGCTGGTTTTTTATCAGCTTTATTTCCTTATGAGGATGGTGGCCAACAATTACCAGCTTTAGTGGGTGGTGCAGCCTATTTTATTATGGGTTCAGCTCATAATTCATTTACCATGTTTGCGAGTTTAACATCAGGTGCAGCACATTTAATTACTTCTTTCGGATCGGATGATTTAAAAGAGAAATTTTCAAAAAGAATGCTTGCTGGTGAATGGACTGGAACAATGTGTTTGACTGAGCCTCAGGCAGGTAGCTCACTTTCTGATGTGGAAACTTCAGCTGTTCTACAAGCAGATGGATCTTATAAAATTAAAGGACAAAAAATATTTATTTCAGCTGGTGATCATGACATTGCTGATAATATAGTGCATTTAGTTTTGGCAAGAATAGAAGGAGCACCATTGGGCACAAAAGGAATTTCGTTAATTGTGGTTCCTAAATTCAGAGCTGATGAAGCTGGTAATTACACAGTTGATAATGATGTTATTTCAACAGGAATTTACCATAAAATGGGCCAGAAAGCCACTCCAGCAATGCATTTGACTTTTGGAGACAAAGATAATTCAGTAGGATATTTAGTAGGTGAGGCTAATCAAGGTTTGAAGTATATGTTTCAAATGATGAATGAGGCTCGTTTAGGAGTTGGTATGGGTGGTGCATATATCGCTTCTGCTGCTTATTATGCATCATTAGAATATGCAAAGGAGCGTCCACAAGGTCGCAGATTGAATAATAAAGATGTTGCTGCTGAGCAAACATTCATTATCAATCACCCTGACGTTCGTAGAATGCTTACTTTTCAAAAAGCCATAGTTGAAGGTTCAACTGGTTTATTGTTTGAATGTTACCATTGGGAAGATATGATTCGTGCATTGGGTGAAGGGTCTGAGGAAGGCAAACAATACCAAACGATGTTAGACCTAATGACAACAGTTGCAAAAACATATCCTTCTGAAATGGGCTTTAGGTCAGTAAACGAAGGCATGCAAGTATTTGGTGGCTATGGTTTTACGGAAGACTTCCCATTAGAGCAAATGGCTCGTGACGTGAGAATTATGTCAATTTATGAAGGGACTACTGGAATACATGCATTGAATTTATTGGGTAGAGGAATGACTGCAAATGGTGGAAAAGCCCCGCAATTATTATTTGCAAGAATAATGGAGACTATAAAAGAGGCAAAATCTAATTCTGAACTTTCCGTTTATGCCAATAAGTTAGAGGATGAATTAAATAGATTGCAAAAAGTTACAATGCACTTGATGGGCATTGCAATGAAAGGTGATAATGAGGTTTTTCTAGCTGATGCAACGCTTTACATGGAATTTTTCGGAATTGTAACTGTGGCTTGGGCATGGCTTAAGCAAGGAATTGTCGCTAAAAATGTAATGATTTCTCAAAATCTAGAAGGTGATGAATTGGCCTTCTACGAATCAAAATTACATACTATGAAGTTTTTCTATCATTATGAAGTAGTAAAAACCTTAGGTTTATCAGCAAGATTAACTGATAATGAGGTGCTTACTTTAGTTGGTGAAATGGAATTGGTATAAGATAAAATGGGAGAATCTGCCAATATTCAGATTCAATTTTAGCTTTTTTTAATTTTAGATTCTTTTACATTTACAATATTCATACATCAACAATAAAAACCAAGGTCCCTGCCAAAAGCGGGGATTTTTTTTTGACTAAATTTGTATTTATAAACCGCATAAATTTTGAATAAGAATTGCTAAACATTTCATATATGGAAATTAAAAATTACGATTTAATAATAATCGGTGGAGGCCCAATTGGTTTGGCATGTGGCATTGAAGCTAAAAAAGCAGGTTTAGAATACTTGATTTTAGAAAAAGGTTGTTTGGTGAATTCACTTTATAATTATCCATCTAATATGACATTTTTCAGTACATCGGAGTTGCTAGAAATCGGAGGCATTCCATTTGTATCCAATAATGCAAAGCCAACACGAACTGAATCTTTGGAATATTATCGGCGGGCGGCAATTGCTAATGAATTGAAAATCAATATATTTGAAAAAGTGGAGACCGTTGAATACGTAATTGATGTTTTTAATATTAAAACTACAAAAGGTAATTATTTCACTAAGAATATTGTTATTGCAACGGGCTTTTTTGATATTCCATATTTGATGAATGTGCCTGGTGAAAACTTGCAAAAAGTATCTCATTATTACAAAGACCCACACTTTTATGCTTTTCAAAAGGTAGCCGTTGTCGGTGCCAATAACTCTGCAGTTGATGCAGCCTTAGAATGCTGGCGAAAAGGAGCTGAAGTAACTATGATAATTCGTGGGTCTGAAATTGGAGAACGTGTAAAGTATTGGGCTCGACCTGATATTTTGAATCGAATAAAAGAAGGCACAATTAAGGCCTATTTTAATTCGGAAATTGCTGAAATTACTGAAAATGAAATAGTGATAAATACCCCAGAAGGCAAACTCAAAATTGAAAACGATTGGGTAATTGCAATGACAGGCTATCAGCCTAATCTTGCGTTTTTAGAAAATATAGGTATAAATCTTTCAAATGATGAACAAAGAAAACCTGAAATCAATGAAGAAACTATGGAAACCAATGTAAAAGGTGTTTATTTAGCAGGCGTAATTTGTGGCGGTATGAATACCCATAGTTTGTTTATCGAAAACTCAAGGATTCATGCGGAAAAGATTATTGAGAATATTGTTAAAAACAAGATTTTGAAGACTTTAAACCTCTAACAATTTATGAATTCTTTTATTTCTATTTTTGATATGTTGAAAATTGGCGTTGGACCATCAAGTTCGCATACATTGGGTCCATGGCGTGCTGCGGATTTATTTTTAAAAGAGCTTAAAAATTGGCAAGAAATAATAAATATTAAAGTGGATTTATTTGGTTCGTTGTCATTGACTGGCAAAGGACACGCCACAGATGTGGCTATAATGCTTGGTTTAAGTGGATACGAGCCAGAAACTATTAAAATTGCAAATATTGACAATATTATTGAGCGCATAAAAATGGCAGGGAAAATAAAATTGGGCAATAAAGTATTTATAACTTTTGATGCAATAAACGATATTATATTCAATAAAAATTCCTTAAAATTTCATCCAAATGGCATCCGATTTACCGCAATTTATGCTTCAGGCAAATTAATTTCAGAAGAGTATTTTTCAATTGGTGGAGGCTTTGTAATAAAAGAAAACCCACCTGCAGGTGAAATTTCTGAGGTTCCAAAAGTGCCTTTTCCAATATTTTATGGCTCAGAACTAATTCATTTTTGTACTGATAATCAACTAAAAGTGTCTGAAATAGTTTTAAAAAATGAACTGGCTCTAAGAAATGAATTTGATATCAACAAAAAAATACTTGAAATTTGGCAAACTATGTTGGATTGCATGTATATAGGCTGCCATACCGAGGGCACATTGCCAGGAGGATTAAAAGTACACCGAAGGGCATATGATATGCATAAAAATCTTATAGGTTCTTCTGTTTATAATAATTCGCAAGAATGGCTGGAGGCAATTCGAAATAAAAAAATTAGTTTTAGAGAAATTCTGAAATATGTAAGTTGTTTTGCACTTGCTGTAAATGAGGTTAATGCTTCATTGGGCCGAGTTGTAACCGCTCCAACCAATGGGAGTGCAGGCGTAATTCCGGCTGTGTTGATGTATTATTTAGTAATTGAAAACCATGCATCTGGCATTGAGGAAATCAAACAATTTTTAATGGTTGCAAGTGAAATTGGAAGTATCTTTAAAAAGGGAGCAACCATTTCTGCCGCAATGGGAGGTTGCCAGGCCGAAATTGGAGTTTCATCAGCAATGGCAGCAGCTGCACTTTGTGAATTGATGGGAGGCAGTCCAGGGCAAGTTTTAGTAGCTGCTGAAATTGCAATGGAACACCATTTGGGTTTAACTTGCGA
>JANMZR010000059.1:0-4152 GCA_031383555.1 Cytophagaceae bacterium
TGTTAAAACAATTTTTGACTTTTCGGAGGAGGAAGGCATCCTAAAATTAGCTGAAAAATGTATTGGTTCAGGTGATTGCCGCAAAACAGAAGTGACTGGCGGCACCATGTGCCCAAGCTATATGGCCACTAGAGCCGAAAAAGACAGCACCAGAGCAAGGGCAAATATGTTAAGGCATTATTATAGTGGTGAGTCCGAAGTTGCTAGTTATGAGTCTGAAAGTTCACAAATTTCAAACCAAAAACTACAAACTAAAAACTCCCAATTAGCGACTAAAGACGTGCTCGACCTGTGTTTGTCATGCAAGGGTTGTAAAACGGAATGCCCTTCAAGTGTGGATGTTGGTAAAATGAAAGCCGAATTTATGCAAGAATATTATATAAAAAACGGTGTGCCTTTTCGGTCAAAGCTAATTGGAAATTTCACAAAAATGATGAAACTGGCCTCAATTGCACCTTGGGGCTATAATTTTATCTATAATAATGCTGGCTTAAGAAAAATAGCAAATAAAATTGTTGGTTTCCACCCTGATAGAACCATGCCTCATTTGGCAAAAGAAACGCTTTTAAGTTGGTATTCGAAAAAAGGCAAAGAGGCATTAGGCAATAGGCAAATAGAACCTTCAATCGAAGAAAAAATCCAAAATCCAAAATCTAAAATCGTAAATATTTTCCTAGACGAGTTTACCAATTACAATGATGCTGAAATTGGCAAAAAACTTATTTTACTTTTACAAAGGCTTGGTTATGACGTAAATATTCCTAATCATTTGGAGTCGGGCCGAACTTATTTATCAAAAGGGTTGGTATTGGATGCCCAAAAACTAGCAATTACAAATGTTGAAAAATTAAAAGAATTGATTACTGATGAAACCCCATTAATAGGTATTGAGCCGTCAGCCATTCTCACTTTCCGTGACGAATATTTGGACCTTGTTCCTTCGTCACAAAAAGCGGATGCTCAAAAAATTGCCAAAAATACTTTCCTTTTTGAGGAATGGTTTGCTCGAGAAATAGAAAAAGGGAACATCAAAAAAGAGGCGTTCACCAAGGAAAAAAAGCTAATAAAACTACATGGGCATTGCCACCAAAAAGCTTTATCGAGTTTGGTGCCGAGTAAAAAAACGATGGGCTTACCCGAAAACTATGAAGTACAATTAATACCTTCGGGCTGCTGTGGCATGGCAGGTAGCTTTGGTTATGAAGCTGAGCACTATGAGGTAAGTATGAAAATCGGCGAGCTAGTTTTATTTCCAACTGTACGCCAACAGCCTGAAAATGTGATAATTGCAGCACCAGGAACCAGCTGTAGGCATCAGATTTTGGATGGTACCGGGAAAACTGCAAAACATCCGATTGAAGTTCTTTGGGAGGCTTTGATTTGAAATATGTGAGTAATCAAACAAAAGAACACGGATTTAGGAGATCTTCGAACGCAGATTTAATGGGATAAAAATCGGCAAAAATTAGTGTTGCAAAAATCTGCGTCATCAGCGTTCCAAAAAAAATCAGTATTCCAAAAAAATGATACCTTAAAACCTATCCACTTCAAACATTCTCATATCAAGGTCAATAGGTTTATTCAATATAATTTTGCTAACTAATTGGCCAGTGCCTGGTGCTAAGCTAAGGCCCATCATGGCATGGCCACTAGCTAGGCAAAGGTTTTTGTATTTTTTACTGCGCCCAATATAAGGCATACCGTCAGGTGAGCAAGGCCTTAAACCATACCAAATTTCTTGATTTTCTGGAATAGGAAGCTCATAATCAGGATAAAACTGTGGAACGGACTTAATAATTCCTCTCACTCTATTCCTATTTATTTTACTGTTTATGCCGCTAATTTCCATAGTACCACCAAACCTTACAGAGTTTTCTGCCATAGGTGTAATTGCCACCCTTGCTTCCAGTAGAATACTTGGAATCTTTATTTTTTTGCTTTCCTTTTGATTTTTGGTGACAGAATAACCCTTTCCAGCCTGCATGGGAATATTGAGACTCAGGCTTTTAGCTATTGTTTGCGACCAGGAGCCAGTGGCAATTATTAATTCATCGCAAGGTAAAATATACCTTTTATTTGCCTTCGAAACAATTATCGATTCAATATGATCGCTATTTAAATTAAAGCCCAAAACATCTGAACTATACTCAAAATTAACGCCTTTACTTTTGAGGTAATTTTTAAGATTTTCAACTAACTGATTGGGGTACAAATGTGCATCATCAGGGTAATAAATGCCACCTACAACATTTGGCTTTACCTCAGGCTCAAGTTGATTTATCTCATTATTATTTAGTACTTTAGCTTCTATTCCAATGCTATTAGCTATTCCTGCTACGGCACATTCTTCATCAAAACCGTGCTGAGTTTTGCACAACATTAATAGCCCTTTTTCTTCAAAACCAAATTCAAATAGTTGTTTATTACTTAGCTCTTTATATGCTTTTTTACTTAAAAAACTCAAATCCCGTAATGCATATTTGGCGCTATCGACATGAGATTTATTGGCGGATTTATAAAATGAAATTCCCCATTTCAATAGATCAAGGTTCAAGCGAGGTTTTACATAAAAAGGACTTTCAGCATCGAACATCCATTTTATTCCTTTTTCAATCATGCCTGGGGAGGCCAACGGAATAAAGTGACTTGGTACTATCATGCCTGCATTGCCGATTGAGCAGCTTTCTTTTCCATCACTTTTGTCGATTATGGTTATTTCAAAACCCTCTTCAGAAAGGTAATAGGCTGAAAATAAACCTATTATCCCAGACCCAACAATTATTATTTTTCTTTTTGGCATTAGTATGTTTTCAATTAAACTCAAATTGAATGTTAAACTTTATATTGAAAATGAAAAAACAGATGAATTGAAAATATATTGGCTTAATTTTCTTAGCGAAATCAGCCTTAAATTACCTGAAAGCCTTCCCAGTAGGGATCATCCTTATTGACAGTGATGGTATTATGGCCATAAACCTTCGCCCAACCTTCCACACTAGGTATTATTGCTGGGAATTCCCCAACTTTCGTTTCTCCTTCAATTCTACCAATAAATTGGCTTCCGATTATACTTTCATGAATAAAATCATCACCTTTTTTCAATTTCCCTTTTGCTGCCCATTGTGCCATTCGAGCAGAAGTACCCGTTCCACATGGCGATCGATCTATGGCCTTTTCACCGTAAAACACGGCATTTCTGGCTGTTGACGCCGGGTTTAACACCTTACCTGTCCATTGAATATGGCTCAGGCCTCGAATAGTATCGTTTTCTGGGTGAATAAATTCATAACTTTCGTTTATTTTTTTTCGTAAAATACTGGACCATGCAATTAACTGGCCCGCAGTATAATTTTCCAAACCAGTGAAATTTTCTTGCTCATCAACTATGGCATAAAAATTACCTCCATAGGCTATATCCACCTTTATTTTCCCCAAATCTGGGCACTCAACTTCTATGTTTTCAGCTGCCAAATAAGAGGGTACATTTGTCAATTTTACTGATAATACTTTCCCTTTTTCTGTTTTAAAATTAATCAAAACTAGGCCTGCAGGTGCCTCCATTCTCAATATACCAGGTATTTTTGGCACTACGAGGCCATATTCAATAGCCATGGTAATAGTACCGATAGTACCATGCCCGCACATAGGAAGGCAACCACTTGTCTCAATAAAAAGCACTGCTACATCATTGGCTGGGTCATGTGGTGGGTATAAAATACTTCCCGACATCATGTCATGTCCACGTGGCTCATACATCAAGCTTTTTCTTATCCAATCGTAGTTTTTCAAAAAATCCTGCCGCTTTTCAGACATATTTTTACCTTCTAAAGATGGCCCACCACCTGCCACTAATCTTACGGGATTGCCACAAGTATGTGCATCGATGCATTGAAATACTTCAGAGTTTTGCCCCAAAGGTGAGGCAAAAACATTAGCCCTTATTTGCTCATAATCAGGAAGTTGGTAGGGTTTGGTTGGCATTTTAAACAATTATTATTAATATGTGTGATCTATTATTGGACAAGGGGGCATGCCCCCTTGCTAAAACAAAACCAAAAAAATAATGCTAAATTTCAGGCAATATCGGTCGAGTCCGAATACCCTCCTCAATTATTCTCAATACTTCGGCACGTTCAGAGCCAACCAAAGGTA
>JANMZR010000064.1:0-4288 GCA_031383555.1 Cytophagaceae bacterium
TTTCAACAAAGAGGATTTGAGGTTTAGAGAAAATAAATTGTTTAATATTAAAAATAAAGAATCTGTTTTTAATTAAGTAAAAAACTCTAATCCTCTAAACCCCTTTGTAATTATCCTTAGTTGTTAATTCTTACCTATCGTTAAAAGTTCAAAGTCAATTGCTTCCCCTCAACTATTTCGTTTGGTTCCAAATTGGATATTGTTACACCCAAAAGTCTTACTCCATGTTCAAAAGGGTATACATTTTCTAATAAATCTTCAACTATTTTCTCAAAAAAAAACAAATCCTTTATTGGCTGAAAAGCTGATTTACTGCGAGTTATAGTTTCGAAATTATCAAACTTCACTTTTAAGCTTATGGTTCTACCGTAGATATTTGCTCGCTCAATTCGGCGCCAAACTTCTGCTATTATTGGTACCAAACCGTTTTGCATTTCTGCCAAAGTAAATAAATCTGTGTCAAAAGTATTTTCAGCACCTAACGATTTTCGAGTGCCATCTGCTGAGACTTGCCTTAAATCAATCGCCCGACAAATATTGTAATAATAATGACCAGCTTTTCCGTAAAGTTTTACCAGTTCCATTTCTTCCAATTTTTTCAAATCGGCTCCAAATAAAATACCCATTTTTTGCATTTTATCGGCTGTTACTTTTCCAACTCCATGAAACTTTGCCACTGGTAATTCATCTACAAAAGCTTCGGCTCTGTGAGGTTTTATTACAAATAGGCCATTTGGTTTATTAAAGTCTGAAGCTATTTTCGCCAAAAATTTATTATAAGAAATTCCTGCTGAGGCAGTTAGATGGGTTTTTTGGAAAATCTTTTCCTTTATTTGTTTAGCTATTTCCGTGGCAGTTTCGATGCCTAATTTATTTTCAGTGACATCCAAATAAGCTTCATCGAGGGAAAGTGGCTCGATCAAATCGGTATATTCGGCAAATATTTCTCTGATTTGCTTCGAAACTTGTTTATAAACATCAAATCGGGGTCGGGTAAAAATCAGTTTTGGGCATTTTCTTATTGCAATTTTTGATGCCATGGCCGAATACACGCCAAACTTTCGGGCTTCATAACTCGCCGCAGCCACCACTCCACGAGCAGCAGAACCACCCACTGCTACAGGTTTACCACGCAATTCAGGGTTATCTCTCTGCTCAACAGAAGCATAAAAGGCGTCCATATCGATATGGATTATTTTGCGTTGGGTGTATTTTGGGTCTAGCAAAACCAGTTATGAGTTTATAATTAGTGAGTTGTGAGTTTTATTTGGCCTCGATTAAAACTAACTTTGTATTAAAATTACTAAAAAATTGGAAAACCAAATTATCCCAGATTTATCTACAGAATTTATTTTCAAAACAACTCGCTCCAGTGGGCCAGGCGGGCAAAATGTAAATAAAGTTTCATCAAAAGTGGAGTTATATTTTGACATAAACACTTCCAAAATATTAAATGATTGGCAGAAAACTCGATTATGGGAAAAGCAAACCAACAAAATTTCGCAAGAGGGAATTCTTAAAATAGTTTGTCAAGTTGATAGAAGCCAGCTTAGAAATAAAGAATTAGTGATTGTAAAGTTTTATGATTTACTAAAAAAAGCATTCCATATTGAAAAAGCCAGAAAGGCCACAAAACCTAGCAAAAGTGCTACAAATGAAAGGATTAAAGAAAAAAAAGTGCGAGCTGGAATAAAACAAGGACGAAATAAAAATATTGAGTTGGATGAATAAGTACCAAAACCTAGTTTTTTATATAAGTATCTAATCAATTTATGAACCTATTAAATTAAATTTGTATTCTATAATTAAAGTGAAGGAGGAATACCAAGAAATATGATAGAATTACCAGTTATTGCAAGCCCAAAACATACTAAAAAGCCAGATTGGTTACGAGTAAAACTACCAATTGGTGAGGATTATGCTCGTGTACGCAAGTTGGTGGATGAATATAAATTGCATACCATTTGCCAGTCAGGTAATTGCCCAAATATGGGCGAATGTTGGGGCGCTGGCACCGCTACTTTTATGATTTTGGGCAATGTTTGTACTCGATCATGCTCTTTTTGTGCGGTTGCAACAGGCAGACCTAACGAATATGATACGGATGAGCCTCGCAGAGTAGCCGAAGCTATCAAATTAATGCAAGTTAAGCACGCAGTAATTACCTCTGTAAACCGTGACGAACTAAAAGACCGTGGTGCTGAAATTTGGTACCAAACCGTTATAAATATTAAAGGGCTAAACCCAGAAACCACCATTGAAACCTTAATTCCCGACACAAAAGGCAATTGGGATGCCCTAATTCGTATGATTGAAGGCGGCCAGGAAGTAGTGTCTCACAACTTAGAAACTGTACCCCGCTTGTACCGCCAAGTACGACCACAAGCTCGCTACGAGCGTAGTTTGGAGCAAATTCAGAGAACTAAAGATTTCGGTAAGCGCACAAAATCGGGTATAATGCTTGGTCTTGGCGAAACAAAAGAAGAAGTGTTTGAGGTTATGGACAATTGCGTGGCGCATGGCTTAGATGTACTCACTTTGGGCCAATATTTACAACCTACAAAAATGCACATCGAAGTAGCAGAATGGATTCACCCCGAAACCTTTTCTATGTATAAAGAAGAAGGCCTAAAGCGAGGTTTGGAATATGTGGAAGCTGGTGCATTGGTACGATCTAGCTATCATTCTGAGCGGCATTTGGCGCCAAATAATTAGGACGTCAAATCATATTCATCCGCATCAAAAAACCTGACAACCTCACCCATTTTTTTCTGGATAATTTTGAAATGGTGCTCGTCTTCAGGGCAAATTAAAGAAATAGCTTCTCCAGACACCTCCGCCCTACCCGTGCGACCAATTCTATGCACATAATCTATTGGCGAGCGGGGCAATTCATAATTAATTACGAAAGGTAACATATGAATATCGATTCCTCGAGAGGCCAAATCAGTAGCTACCAAAACCCGTAATTCTCTATTTTTAAATTCCCGCATGACTTCAGTTCGTGCCGATTGGGTCTTTTTACTATGAATTGCTTCTGCCTGAATTCCATTTTTACGGAGCTTTTCAGCTACATTATCTGCAGTACGAACTGATGACACAAATACCAAAACTTGTTGCATATCTTGCTTTTTTATCAAATATCTGAGCAATGGTCCTTTGCGTTCAGGCGAAATTCGATAAGCGGATTGATGTATTAAATCAAGATTTTTTGAGGATGACTCAATTTCAATCATTATTGGTTCACAAAGCAAAATTTCTTTAATTAGCTCATTATCTGTATCTAAAGTAGCTGAAAATAAAATATTTTGTCGCTTTTTGGGTAATAATTCAATTATTTGATTCATCTCCTCTTGAAAGCCAAGGTTCAACATTTTATCTGCTTCATCTAAAATAAATACTTCAATTTTTGAAAGATTTATAGATTGGGTAGAAACCAAATCAAGTAATCGGCCAGGTGTAGCTATAAGAATTTCAGTATTTTTCAAAAGCACCATTTGCTGGTTCAAAGGTACGCCACCAAATACAGCCAGATGTTTTACCATATTGGGCAGATCAACATTAAAATCACCAAAAACTCCATCTATTTGAATAGCCAGTTCACGAGTTGGCACCAATATCAATACTTTCAAGTGTAACTTTCTATCTGCTTTTTTACGTTGAAAAAGTTCTAAAATTGGCCATACAAAAGCAACCGTTTTTCCAGAGCCAGTTTGGGCAATTCCTAAAATATTTTTGCCTTCTAATATATATGGAATCGCCTTTTCTTGAATAGGAAAAAGTGAAGAAAAGTTACTTTTTTCAATATTTTTTAATAGAGAATTTGATAAACCTAAATCGGAAAATTGCATATTTTGAAAATTTAATTCACAAAGCTAGCATAAATATCTTCAAATAATACAATGAATCAACTATCTTTGCATCAATAAAATACAATTTTAATGAAAAGAATCGAAACATACAGGAAACTCTTCGGAGCCACAAAAGATACCAATCTGGCTGAATTGAAAACTACCTACAGAAATTTGGTGAAAGAATGGCATCCTGACAAATTTAATAACGATGAAGCCAAAAAAACTGAGGCTGAGCTTAAAAGCACTGAAATAATTGAAGGCTATAAGTTTTTAGTAAGTATTAATCCAGAAACACACGAGCAAAATAAAGAAGAATACGAAAAGTTGGTAACCACACAATTTATTGATGGCTTTGAATATAAAAAAGAAACATTAAAGCTGTTTTTTCATGATAAAAGTGAATATGAATATTTTGGAGTTTCTGAAAATATTTA
>JANMZR010000078.1:0-5670 GCA_031383555.1 Cytophagaceae bacterium
CAAAAACACTAATTTTAACTCTTTATTAGTTTTGTTTTTCAAGAAATAACGCACAATTACACCGTTCGGAGCATTCTTACCAACATCCAATCGGTCAGGACCTTGACCACCTTGCATTCGATAAGCAGCCTTTGGCTTAAATAAATTAGATTTATCAGCAGTATTATTATCCATAATTTGATGCAAGGGAGTAATATCATCCAATATCCAAAATGAACGACCATGCGTTGCTACCACTAAATCTTGGTCTCTTTTTTGAATTTGCAAATCACGAACGGGGGTTAACGGCAAATTATTATTCAACTTTCTCCAAAGTGCACCATCGTCAAATGAAACGTATATTCCACGCTCAGTACCTGCATATAAAAGGCCATCTTTAGTTGGGTCAACTCTTACTACTCGGCAGTATTCATCGACAGGTATACCAGTAATTATTTTAGTCCAAGTTTTACCAAAGTCATTGGTTTTCAATAAGTAAGGAGCTTTATCGCCCGACATATATCTATTTGCAGCCAAATAAGCAGTGCCATTTTTATGCTCAGATGGGTGAATAATACTCATCAAAGCCCAATCAGGCAATAAGCTTTTGTCAGGAGTAATATTTTGCCAAGATTTACCATTATCACGAGAAATATGCAACATTCCATCGTCAGAGCCAGCCCAAAACTGTCCTTTTTCAATCGCAGATTCTGCAAAAGTGAAAATGGTATTATAAATTTCAGCACCAGTCATATCTTTTGTGATTGGCCCACCAGTTTCACCCGATGTTTTTGGGTCATTTTTTGTTAAATCTGGCGAAATCAACTCCCAAGAATGACCTCCATCGGTAGTTTTATGCACATAATTAGAAGTTACATACATTACTTTTGGGTCGTGGGGGGAAAAAACGATAGGATAAGTCCACTGAAAACGAAACTTTTTAGCTATACCTGGTGCACCAATTCCTGATTCTGGATAGGGTGAAATTACCTTCATTTGATTATTTTCTTCGTTAAAAGTACTCAACTGACCATCATATTCACCACCAAAAGTAACTTTACTATTCAAAGGATCGGCAACAATATAACCAGCTTCACCGCCCGCAACTGGATGCCAAGCAGTTTTGTCAATATAAGCGTCGTCAGTGCGACTAGCAATCTTTATGGAAGAATTATCTTGCTGAGCACCATATACATTATACGGGAAATCGTTGTCAACCGAAACATGGTAAAACTGCGAAGTAGGCATATCAATATCTGAAAAAGTAGCGCCTCCGTTGTAGGTTACCTCTGCCCCACCGTCGTCACCAATAATAAAGTTATTGGAGTTTTTAGGATTAATCCATGCATCATGCGTGTCACCATGGTGTACAGGAATTCGTGTAAACGTCTTACCCCCATCAGCTGATTTATAAGTGTTTACATTTAAAACAATTAGCCCATTTTCATTAGAAGGGTCGGCCGTTAAATTCATATAATACCAAGGGCGTTGCCAAATATTTTTATCTTCATTAATTAATGACCAATTTGCACCTGCATCATCAGAACGATATAAACCACCTTTGGCATTTTCGATTAAAGCAAAAACTCTGTTTGGATTAGCTGGCGAAACAGACACTCCAATTTTACCTAAAATACCCTTTGGCATGCCTGGCATTTCATTTAGGCTCGTCCAAGTATCACCACCATCAACAGATTTGTATAAGCCTGATCCTTTGCCACCACTACTCATTGAATAGCCATTTCGATAGGCTTGCCATAAAGAGGCATACACCACCAAAGGATTTGTTTTATCAATACTTACCGAAACGGCTCCAGTGCTATCATTTTTTGAAAGTACCAAGTCCCAGGTTTTGCCTCCGTCTTTTGTGCGGTAAACGCCTCTTTCTTTGTTTGGAGCAAAAGGATTACCAACCGCCGAAAGAAAAGCAATATCAGGATTGGTTGGGTGAATTTCAATATTGGCAATGGCATCAGCCGCTTTTAGACCCATATGTTTCCATGTTTTGCCCGCATCAGACGACTTATATACTCCATCGCCATAAGAAATATTTGATCGCATATCTGCCTCACCCATACCTACATAAATAATATTCGGGTCTGAAGGTGCAACCGAAATAGCACCAACAGAGCTAGACTGAAAAACATCTGTACCTATTGGAGCCCAATTGCCACCTCCGTCGGTACTTTTCCAAACACCGCCACCAGTAGCGCCAAAATAATAAACCAAAGGTTGGCTAGCCACACCTGCTACAGCAAGCGACCTGCCTGAGCGAAAAGGGCCAATATTACGCCACTTAAGGCCTTTTATGGTTTCAGCACCAATACTACAGGAATCACAAAATGGACCTTTTAAATTCTCTGTTTTTGGAGAGATATTTACGACCGTTTTTTTCTTTTTTTGTGAATACAAATGGCTGTAAATTGAAAAAATAAAGATTAATGAAAGAAGAATAGATTTTTTAAACATAATAATAGTTTTGTTGAAATTGTAGACGTATAATTTTGTAAAATTATTTTAGTATAGCAAATATTTGCCCCACATAGTAATTTCGATAATAAATTTACAAAAAAAGCCACAATGCTTATAAAGAATTTTGGGAATTTGTTTTAAAAGAGGATTTAACCTTCTATTTAGCTAACTGACAACTGAAAAGCCGAATCATTTTTGTATTAATTTATTTAAATGATTACTTTTGAACCTATGCTAGATTCCTTAGAAAAAATCCCTAAAAAAACTATAATATTCCAACTGGAAAATAACTTCCAAATTTACGGCGATGCATTTGGGCATGAAAATAACCCACCAATTTTGTTGCTGCATGGAGGTGGCCAAACTAGGCACTCTTGGGGCGAAACTGCATTGGATTTTGCTAAAAATGGCTGGTATGCCATAGCGCTTGATGCACGTGGTCATGGAGATAGCTCATGGAGTATATCGGGCGATTATTATTATGATAACTTAGTGTCTGACCTTATGGCCGTTATTGATCAATTGAAAGCAAAACCCGCTTTAGTCGGTGCTTCAATGGGCGGTATTACATCACTTTTATTGGCGGGCGAATCTGCTAAAGAAGTTGCCAAATCAGTAGTTTTAGTAGATATTGCCCCCAAAACTGAACAAAAAGGGATTGAACGAATATTTGCATTTATGAGTGCTCATACGGAAGGTTTTGCCAGTATTTCGGAAGCTGCTAATGCCGTTGGTAAGTATTTACCTCATCGCCCAAAACCATCAGAAAACAGTCGATTAAAAAAGAATTTAAGGTTAAAAGCTGATGGTCGCTATTATTGGCATTGGGACCCAGCTATGTTGGAAAATTGGAAGCAAATTACTCCGGACATTAAAATACAAATGGAAGAAAGGCAGTTTGCAGCGGCCAAAAACCTAAAAATTCCAACCCTAATTGTAAGAGGCGGTATTTCAGATGTGGTAAGTGAAAAAGTAATGGCAGAGTTTTTGGATGCTGTGCCTAATGTTGAAAGTGTAACTGTTGCCAATGCCGGTCATATGGTGGCTGGCGACTCAAACCATGCTTTTACGAAGGCAGTTTTGGAGTTTTTGGAGAGAAATAGGTAATTATTAAAAATTATGAAATAATAATATTAACCACAAATTTCCATTAAAAAAAAGTTCTTTGTGGAATTTTCAACTTAGAAAAATAACTACCTTTAAATAAGATTCCATTTAAATAATTGCTGAATTTCATGTTGGATAGTACTTTTGGTAATGGTACTTTTTTGAAAGTGTAAATTTTGGATTAAAATATAATCAAAAATCAATTTTTATCTTGGTAGTACCATATGATAAAAGTATGATTTTAATCGATAATTTTATTCAATGTCGAAGCGCTCTTAAAAAAAATACAACATACCTATTAAAGATTATGAAAAATTACCTTTTCTTATTCACAATTTTGACTTGTAATGTTTGTGTTTTTTCTCAAAACTATGTTGACCTATTAAAAGTAAATGCCAGCACAACCCCTTACAATACTTTTGAAGGAAGTTCGTCAAAATCAAAGTTGAATGAAGCTTTAATTGACCTCTCACTACCGATAAAAATAAACGATAAACTTTCTGTTCTTACTGGTGCTATTTATGAAAACATTCAAACAAAACTGTTTGCTAATGATAATATTAAACATTTTGGTTCAACCACGCTTAAACTTGGAATAAACAAACAACTAAACGAAAAATTGACTTTAACCGCAGTGTTGCTTCCCAAAATTGCGTCAGATTATAAATCAATTGGTTGTGATGATTTTCAGATAGGTGCAATTGCATTATTAAGAATAATAAAGCATAAAAATAAAAATTATAAAGTTGGACTTTATAGTAATTCAGATCTGTTTGGGCCATTTTTTGTACCTATGTTTGGAATGTATTATTTAAGCCCGAGCAAAAAGTTTGAAACAAACTTACTACTTCCTTTACAAGCAGATGTTAATTATAAAGTACTTCCGCTTTTAAATATTGGAGCCAATTTTAATGGTCAAATTAGATCCTATCATCTTTCTGACGTAACTACCCCAAATAATAGTACTTACATTGCAAGATCCACAAATGAATTGTTTGGCTATTTGAGATTTAACCTATCAAAAAGCATAAGTATTCAAACTAAAGTTGGCCAATCGTTTGGCAGAACCTATAAAGTTTATAACAATAATGACAAAGTTTCATTTGGGTTACCAGCCTTATTTTTTGGTGATAACAGGGAGCAAGTCAACACAAACTTTTCAAATGGATTGATATTTCAAACAGTTTTACTTTATCGATTGAGTTTAGAAAAAAAATAAGGTTACCTTTAATTTAACAACAAAACAAACCTAAATACTTACAAACCTACAGACAAATTAACCATGGAAAAAAACAACAAAAAAGTAATCAATGCTTGGTGTATGTACGACTGGGCAAATTCTGTGCACAATTTGGTAATTACTACAGTTATTTTTCCCATGTATTTTTTGGCCACTGCAAATACAATTTTGCCAGATGGTAGCAAATCGCCGTTAATTATGGTTTTGGGTTTTGAGCTACCAAATTACTCAGTTTATTCATATACTATTTCAGCGGCCACATTTTTATTAGTGTTAATAAGCCCATTTCTTACTTCATTGGCCGATAGTAGTGGTAGGCAAAAGTTTTTCTTAAAGTTCTTTTGCTATTTAGGTTCAATTTCTTGTATGTACTTTTTCTTTTTTACAAGAGGCAATTATATGCCAGCATTGATAGCATTTGCCGTTTCAATATTGGGCTGGGGTGGTTCTATTATCTTTTACAACTCTTTTTTACCTAAAATTGCCTATGAAAAAGATTACGATCGAATAAGTGCCCGTGGTTTTATGTTTGGTTATATTGGCTCTGTAATATTGCTCATTTTTAATTTATTAATGATACTTAAACCAGAAATTTTTGGCCTAAGCAAAGCAGATTCAGATTCGGGGTTAACTTCTAGAATATCGTTTTTAACAGTTGGTATTTGGTGGGCATTATTTGCTCAAATTCCCTTTTATTACTTGCCTAAAGACGAAAACATACCTTTGAAAAACGGTTTGATAATGTCTTCCATTATTAAGTTAAAGCATGTAATCAATGAAATAAAAACTAAACCCTTGCTTGTTAAATTCTTATCAGCATTTTTCTTTTATGATATGGGGGTACAAACAGTTATATATGTAGCTACAATTTT
>JANMZR010000079.1:0-38602 GCA_031383555.1 Cytophagaceae bacterium
ATTCAAATTTTATGAATTGCTATGCATATTTTATATTCTTTTTTCAATGAATTCACTTTTTGTAGATGGCAGTGACTTTAGGGTTGAAAAAGAAAACACAAATACTTGCCTCACCAAAGTAAATCAAAACGATACCCACAAAAAATTTTTCCAAGCAACAGGGGTAAACCTCCACCACAATTTTTTATTGATTTTTAATTCGGAGGAAAAATTTGAACCTAGTGATGAAACCTCGGAAGAAAAAATCTCTGAGCGGGAGTTTCCACTATTTACAATATCATCTTTTAATTATAATACTTTATTAAGTTCGTTTGCTAATTTTAGCCTCTCTCTTCAAAGACGAATTACTATTCCTTTTTACCTACTTCACCATTCCTTGAAGATTCAGCTTATCTAGTCAGCTTTTTAACACATCTAAGTAAAAATCTATCTTTATTAAAGGTTTTTTAAACATAATTTAGTTTGAAAAATTTCCCCAATCTGTATGCTTATATTATTATTTTTTAAAAAATAGTTATGAAATATTCAATCATTATTTTAGCAATCTCAGCATTTTTTATAAGTTGTAACCATGCTGAGCACACAAAACTTGAAGAATCTGAGTTTATAGTAAGTAGTCCAATAAAAGTTGACACTTCTATTAACAAGGAATACGTCTGCCAAATTAGAGCCAGTAATCACATAGAATTACGCTCTTTAGAAAGAGGCTATTTGACAAAAATATTTGTTGATGAAGGACAACATGTGAAACAAGGGCAGTCGATGTTTCAGATTATGCCTCTAATTTATCAGGCTGAAGTAGAAAAGTCGAAGGCGAATTTAGAATACGCTGAAATTGAGTACCAAAACACCAAAATTCTTTCTGATAAAAACATTGTTTCACAACAAGAACTGGCTTTATCCAAAGCAAAATTGGATCGTGAAAAAGCCGATTTAAAATTGTCAAACACTCATCTGGCCCTAACAAGTGTCCATGCTCCATTTAGTGGTATAATGGATAAATTCCATATGCGGTTGGGGAGTTTAGTAGATGAGGGTGAGCTACTTACGACACTCTCAGACAACAGTAAACTTTGGGTATATTTTAACGTTCCAGAAGCAGAATATTTGGACTATGCTGTTCGTATCAAAAAAGAAGGACCTCAAAAAGTAAAGTTAGTAATGGCAAACAACGAAATTTTTAATCATGAAGGTCTTTTTGAAACCATTGAAGCCGATTTTAACAATGAAACAGGAAACATTGCTTTCCGTGCCACATTTCCAAATCCAGAAGGGATTTTACGGCATGGCGAAACTGGTACGATTCTGATGCCTTCGCATATTAAAAATGCTATTTTAATTCCACAGGGGGCTACATTTGAAGTTTTGGACAAAAAATTTGTATTTGTAGTAGATGAAAAAGGCATTATCCAGGCTAAGCCTATTACGGTTGGAATAGAAATGCCTCATATATTTCAAGTAACAAGTGGCTTGTCTCCAAATGATAAAATTTTAGTAGAAGGTTTACGCAAAGTAAAAAACGGCGACCATATAAAAACTAAATTTAAACCATACAGGGCGGTTATTGAAGAGTTAAAGAACCTGCACGCAGAGTAATTTTTTTTATCTCATTGAAAGCCTTATAGCTATTTAAAATCTAAAAGGTAATTTAAAACCCATAAAATATGTTTAGTAAATTCTTAAAAAGACCAGTCTTGGCAATTGCCATGTCTCTGGCAATCGTCTTTTTGGGGATATTGGCGATTTTCACTCGGCCAATATCTCAATTTCCTGAAATAGCTCCACCCAGAGTAAATATTTTCATTGAGTTTCCGGGGTCAAATGCCGATGTACTTATAAAATCGACACTTACTATCATGGAGCGTGCCATCAATGGTGTGCCGGGTATGCAATATATGATGTCGGATGCGACAAGTGCTGGCGAAGCAACAATTCAGATTATTTTTGAACCTGGCATTGATCCAACCATCGCTGCTGCTCGTGTAAAAACCCGAGTGGACCAAGTTTGGGCAAATTTACCCATCTTAGTGCAGAGAGAAGGGGTTATTATTACGCCCGTACAGCCAAGTATGCTTATGTATATTAATTTTTTCAGTACTGATAAAGAATTTGACCAAAAGTTTTTATTTAATTATGCAGATAATCTGATTGTTCCTGAAATTCAGCGAATCAATGGTGTTGGACGTTCTGAGATAGTTGGCAGCAGAGCATTTTCTATTCGAGTTTGGTTGAATCCTGACAGAATGAGGGCTTACAATATTTCCGCAGAGGAGGTACTTAAATCCATTGATGAGCAAAGTGTGCTGGGGCGCCCCGGCCGTGTGGGATTAAGTTCTGGTAAAGTGGCTCAATCGCTCGAATATGTTTTTACCTACCAAGGTTGGTTTAATAAGCCTGAACAGTATCAAGAAATTATCATTAGGGCAAATTCAGAAGGTGAAATTTTGAAATTGAAAGAAATTGCCAAAGTTGAAGTAGGTAGTGAATTTGTGGATATTTATACTAATAAAGATGGCTATCCATCAGCATCATTGGTTTTAAAGCAAAATCCAGGAAGTAACTCCAATAAAATTATTACAGATGTTAAAACAAAATTAGAAGAACTCAAAAAGAATTTTCCACCGGGAGTTGATTACGAAATCAATTATGATGTTTCAAGCTTTGTAAATGCCTCCATTGACCAAGTTTTGCATACCTTAATAGAGGCATTTATATTGGTTTCTTTGGTGGTATTTCTTTTTCTTGGCGATTGGCGTTCCACTTTGATCCCCATCTTGGCAGTACCTGTTTCGCTTATTGGAGCGTTTGTTTTCATGCAATTTTTTGGGATAGGCATTAACCTTATTACACTTTTTGCCCTAGTATTGGCCATTGGTATTGTAGTTGATAATGCTATAGTAGTAGTGGAGGCCGTTCACGTAAATATGGAGGTTGATCATTTATCACCTTACCAAGCTGTAAAAAAAGTATTGACCGATATCAGCGGTGCCATTATTGCCATTACCTTAATTATGACAGCCGTTTTCGTGCCAGTGGCATTTATGACCGGCCCAGTAGGCGTACTTTACAGGCAATTTTCTATTACGATGGCTTCTTCCATAGTGCTTTCTGGGGTGGTGGCTCTTACACTTACACCTGTTTTATGTGCAATGATTTTGAAAAATACACATGGTCAAGCCAGAAAAAAGTCACCTATCGATCGGTTTATCGATTGGTTCAACAAAAATTTTGAATGGCTATTGGGTAAATACACAAATTTGCTTACTATAATTGTCAATCGCAGAGTGTTGACTTTTGGGGTATTGATCGTTTTTATGCTGGGTATTGTAGGAATGAATACTATTCTGCCAGGTGGTTTCATACCTGGGGAAGACCAAGGGCAAATTTATGCCATCATTCAAACTCCTCCAGGCACCACACTAGAGCGCACCAATCTCATTTCACTTGAATTACAAAAAATAGCAAAAGCTACCGAAGGAGTGAAATCTGTAACCGCCATGGCAGGTTACGAAATTTTGACTGAAGGTCGTGGTTCTAATTCGGGAACATGCTTAATCAACCTCAAAGATTGGTCTGAGAGAACGCAAAACGTGAAAGAAATTATAGAAGAGTTGGAAGAAAAAACTAATAATATCGGGGCTGTTATCGAATATTTCGAGCCACCCGCCGTGCCTGGTTATGGCGCCTCATCCGGTTTTGCAGTTCGTTTGTTAGATAAAGGCACTGAAGTAGACTACCAACGATTTGATGAGGTAAATAAAGATTTTGTGGCGGCTTTGAAAAAACGAAAAGAATTGACTGGTTTATTTTCTTTTTATTCTGCCAACTATCCCCAATATGAGCTGGTGGTAAATAATGTGCTTGCGATGCAAAAAGGGGTTACAGTGGGTGCAGCCATGGAAAATCTAAACATTATGATTGGTAGTACTTATGAGCAAGGATTTATACGCTTTAATAACTATTATAAAGTTTATACGCAGGCCGACCCTGCCTTTAGAAAAGACCCTGCGGATATTTTGAATATGTTTGTAAAAAATGACCAAGGCGAAATGGTACCTTACTCAGCTTTTATGACCATCAAAAAAACACAAGGCCCCAACGAAATTGCCAGATATAACTTATATACATCAGCTCTTATCAATGGTATTCCCGCTCCGGGCTTTACTTCGGGCGATGCCATACAGGCAATTCGTGAAGTTGCAGCAACTACTTTGCCCAAAGGCTACGACATAGCATGGGAGGGGCTATCTTATGATGAGGCTCGTCGTGGAAATGAAGCAATTATCATTTTCTGTGTCGTTTTGTTTTTCGTTTATCTGGTTTTAGCTGCACAGTACGAGAGCTTTCTTATGCCATTTGCAGTTATTCTGTCGTTGCCACCTGGTATATTTGGCTCTTTTCTATTACTAAAATTAATGGGATTGAGCAATGATGTATTTGCCCAAATGGGTTTGATTATGCTTACCGGTCTTTTGGGTAAAAATGCGGTGTTAATTGTAGAGTTTGCAGTACAAAAACGTAACGAAGGTAAAACAATTCTTGAAGCTGCTATAGCAGGAGCAAAAGCACGTTTCAGGCCCATTCTTATGACCTCTTTCGCTTTCATTGCAGGCTTGATACCGCTGGTTAGAGCTAGCGGTGCAGGTGCTGTTGGAAATAAAACCATTGGCTCATCTGCCTTGGGCGGCATGTTGTTAGGAACAATTTTTGGGGTTATAATTATACCTGGCCTGTATTATATTTTTGCCAAAATGATTGATGGAAAAAACTTAATCAGAGATGAAGCCCTTGTACCACTGAGTGAAGATTTGGTAGAAACCGAAAAGATTGGAAAAAGCAAACTTAGAAAGTTAATTTCAAAAATATTGAAACAAAATGAAAAATAAATTAATAAAAAAATATAGTTTCTTTTTGGTCCTCATCATAGGGTTGGGAAGTTGTAAGGTTGAAAATTTACCAACCAAAGCGGTTACAAACTCATTGCCAGAAAAATACCAAGTCAATGGAGATTCAACTAAGGCTGAAAATATCGTTTGGAGAAATTATTTTAGTGATAATAACCTCACCGAACTCATTGATGAAGCCCTTAAAAACAACCAAGAGTTGAATATGATGCTTCATGAAATCGAGATTAGTAGAAACGAAATCATGGCAAGAAAAGGTGAATATATGCCTTTTGGCTTTTTAACAGCTGGCGTTGGTGGTGAAAAATCTGGGCATTATACATGGGATGGTATTTCGGAAGAAGATGCAAAAACAAGAACAGATAAACTTCCACATTATATTGGAGATCAAGCACTTATGGGTTCTTTTTCTTGGGAAGTAGATGCTTGGAAAAAACTCCATAATGCTAAAGACGCTGCTGTAAAACGGTATTTGTCAGGAATAGAAGGTAGAAATTTTGTGGTTACCAATCTCATTGCTGAGATAGCCAACTCCTACTATGAATTGATAGTTTTGGATAATCAACTGGAAATTGTTCAACAAAATATTGCTCTTCAGAAAGATGCCCTCGAAATGGTAAAGGTACAAAAAGATGCCGCTCGAGTAAACCAGTTGGCAGTGAATCGATTTATGGCACAGGTGATGAATACTGAAAATCTTAAATTTGAGATTCAGCAGCAAATGATAGTAACTGAAAACAGAATTAATTTCTTAGTTGCTAGATACCCACAGCCTATTGTTCGTAATTCTGCCAATTTGAATAATATTCAATTTTTGAAGATTTCTTCTGGAATTCCATCACAATTGTTAAGCAACCGTCCAGATATCCGCCAAGCTGAACAAGCATTAGAAGCTGCTAAATTGGATATTGCGGTGGCTAGAGCCAATTTTTATCCTAACATCACCCTTCGTGCAGGTATTGGTTTAAAGGCGTTTAATCCTATTTATTTGCTCAGTCCAAAATCCATTGTTTTTAATGTATTGGGCGATTTGGTTGCACCCTTGATTAACAAAAATGCGATTAAAGCAAATTATTACAATGCCAATGAGAGGCAGATTCAGGCAGTTTATAGATATGAGCAGGTAGTTTTAAATGCACATTTGGAGGTAATTAATCAAATATCAGGAAATAAAAATTATGCTGAAAGTTATGTAACCAAATCCAATCAGGTAGAAATTTTGAGCAGTTCCATCGAAATTTCCAATAGCCTTTTCAAAACAGCAAGAGCTGATTATACTGAGGTTTTGTTCACACAAAGAGAGGCACTTGAGGCAAAAATGGAGCTAATGGAGATTAAGAAAAAACAACTTAACGCCGAAGTAAATATCTACAAAGCATTGGGCGGCGGCTGGAATTAAAGGAAATAGTAATTTATTTTCGATTTCCGTTTCAAATAGTTTAAAAGCTCTAAATATCTAATAAAGATTTTAGAGCTTTTTTTTTGGGCAAATGATTGAAAACCCCTGTCGATATATATAATCTCATCAAAAAATTATAAATGATTTACGGGTTTTAAGCGATCTAAAAAAATACCACCCAAACACTAAAATCATCCGTGAAATCATAAAAACGATGCTCCTCATGAGCAGGCACAAAAATCAAATCATTGGTTTTGAAGTGATAATGTTCTTCTCCATTTTTGAACATGCCTGATCCAGAAATAATTACATAAATTTCGTCTTGCGAGTGAGGGGTTTGTAAGTCCTCCTTTTCAGGTTTATATAATTCTATTGATAGATTTCCTTTTCGGAAAGCCTCAATAAAATATGTTCCATCAACAGTGGGAAGTTGATTAATAAGTTGTTGAGGAATTAATTTCATAAAAAAAGCTTAATTTATGTTTATGTAAATTAAGCTTTTTTATTTTTTCATAGGATTAAAATTCTTTATTTTTTCTTATAAAAATAGATAGTATAGATCGCAGACTCAGCAATGCGTTATTATATAAGTGGGCTTTCTATAAATAAATATTCCGGTTATCATTTCTAAATATGAAGGTAAGGATCAGGCATTTAGGTGTGGGTTTATTAATATTACCCCAAACCAAACCTAAAAATATTACTCATTCAAATAGAATTCAAATTTGAATATATCCTCCATATCTGAATTTGTATCGATATTCATAATTTCTTTAATAAGGCCTGTTTTCATATCAAAAACCCAGCCATGCAAATGCGGGTATTCAGATTTGGCCCAAGCTTTTTGAATAATCGTAGTTTTCGACAAATTGTTTACTTGCTCACTTACATTTAATTCAACCAATTTATCAAAACGGTCCGTCTCATTTTCTATGGATAGCATTTCTACAGAATGCTTACTATATACCTCTTTAATATTACGTAACCACTTGTTTATCAGGCCTAAATCTTTATTTCCCATGGCTGCTTTTACACCTCCGCATCCGAAATGCCCACATACGATTACATGCTTTACCTTCAAAACCTCCACTGCATATTGCAAAACAGATAGCATATTCATATCTGTATGTACCACCAAATTAGCCACATTTCTATGTACAAATACTTCGCCAGGTTGCGTATTTATTACTTCCTCCGCAGGCACTCGACTATCTGCACAGCCAATCCACAAAAATTGTGGCTTTTGGTCTTTTGCTAAATTGGTAAAATAGGTTTCGTCTAATTCTAATTTTTCTTGTGCCCAAATCTTATTAGCCATCAATAATCTATTGTATTCTTTCATTAGTTTTAATGATTTTTATTTTATAGTGTTAATAATATTTTTAAATTCAACCTCTATTTTTCGATCTTTTGCTCCTATTTTAAATTCCTCTAAAATGGAATATATGTCATGATCTATAAAAGTAGCTTTTGTTCCATCAATCAAAACATCATCACCTTCTGCCAGATTCATTAATATATCTTTTATTTGAGGTTTATTTAAAAAATAAACATCTTTATTGAATTTTATAAGTACATTTTTTCCATCACGAATATGCGAAACTACATTTTTAAAATTGGTTCTCAACACAAAAAGTAAGCCGACAGCCGTGCCGATAAAAATACCCCAGAGCAAATCTTTAAACACAATTACCAAAATAGTAATTACAAAAGGAATAAATTGGTCAAGACCGTCACGAAACATTTTTTTGAAAATACTAGGGCTGGCCAATTTATAACCGACCATCAACAACACGGCAGCCAATGCAGCTAAAGGTATTTTATTAATAAATGTGGGTATTAAAAAAACTGCTGCTACTAACAAAAATCCATGAAATATGGCTGAAACACGTGTTTTTGCCCCTGAATAAATGTTAGTGGAGCTACGCACTACAACTGACGTGAGAGGCAAGCCACCTAATAAGCCAGAAAATATATTGCCAGTACCTTGGGCAATCAACTCTTTATTTGACGAAGAAATCCGCTTTTCAGGATCAAGGCTATCAGCGGCTTCTAAACTTAACAGTGTTTCGAGGCTCGCCACAATTGCTAGAGTAGCTGCTACAGCGAAAGTCTTTGGATTGGTTAAAAATGAAAAATCTGGCAAAGTTAAGCTATTTGAAAACTCACTAACGGTTTGAAAAATCGGTACAGATACCATATGTTTTAGGGAAGATCCTAAAAAATAACTAGGTTTATATATTGAAAACAACTCATTAATTATTACGCCCAACATTACTGCTGCCAAAGAGCCTGGTAGTGATTTAAATAAATTATATTTCTTTTTGGCCAGTTTTTCCCAGAAATACATCAATAATAAACAGGATAGGGAAATAATTAAAGCACCTGTATTGAAGTCGACTAAAGATCGAATAATTTCAGTGATAGTATTCTCACCATCAGCAATTTGGCTAAATTCGAACTCCCCTTCAAAGTCTTGATCATCACCCAAGGAATGGGGTATTTGTTTTAAAATAATTACAATACCAATGGCTACGAGCATTCCTTTTATAACACTATTTGGGAAATAGGCACTGTATTTCCCCGCTTTTAAAAAACCCAAGCCCAATTGAAATGCTCCTGTTAAAACTACCGCTACCAAAAACCCAGGATAAGAGCCCAATTCATTAATAGCGGAAGCCACAATAACGGTAAGGCCAGCAGCAGGGCCAGAAACCGAAAGCTCTGAACCCGAAAGAAAGCCCACAACCACGC
This sequence comes from Cytophagaceae bacterium, assembly GCA_031383555.1. Lineage (GTDB taxonomy): Bacteria > Bacteroidota > Bacteroidia > Cytophagales > Spirosomataceae > JANMZR01. The sequence goes on from JANMZR010000079.1 coordinate 9,058, forward strand.
CCCCAATTATACCTGCAATAAGCCCTGCAAAAAGTGGCGCACCTGATGCCAATGCAATACCAAGGCACAATGGCAAAGCAACTAAAAACACTGAAATGCCTGATTTCCAGTCATTTTTAAAAAATGATTTTTTATAATATTTTAAACTTTGCATAAGTTTCTAATATATTTTGGTGTAAATAACTTTAATTTTAGAATCAATTCTAAAAACTTTATTTTATTTAATAGCAATAAAATTATTTCAAATTTTTAGAAAATATATATCAGATATTTCGAAGAAAATATATTTCTACAAAAATCAATAATGTTTTTTTGAGGGAAAAAGGGAATTTAATTATGCTCTAGGCGGGGGGCTCTGGATACCAAAATGCACTATTGGCAATGCAGTTTCATGAAAATAAAAATTATGCCTCTGTTTGGTTTCAAAGGAATAATTTTGGATTTTTTTATTGAATTGGTAATTATATTGAATAAAATCGTCTAATTGTTTATTGGAAAAATCTTTTTCTGATTCGCTTGATTGTGACGAAAACTCATCGGTAATATCAAATTCTTTGGAATTTTGATTTGCGTTTATCATATTCAAATATGTATCAACTTGCATATTTATGGCCAAAAGGTGTACCATAAATAATAGGCAAAATATTTGATTTGATATTTTACTGAATAATTTCATGACTACAAAATTATACAGAAATTCTCATAGTATAAATCCGCTACCCTATTTTGCCTAAAAAATTTTTATATTAGTCATAAAAAAAAAGTATATACTTTTTTGAAAATACAGAGTTGAACTAAGGCCAATTTGAAATGTGTTGTTGTTTTCTACTTTTTTGCCATTCCGCCATTGTTGGTCATTTCCGACCAACTAAAGCCTGTTAATTGAAATTAGAATGGTAAAAGCAAACTCAATACATCAACCAGAATACCTAACCGCCACAGTGGTTTGGAAGTATTAGCTTAAAAAGGATGAATATAAATTAATGATAATAAATCAGTTAAAAGAAATGGTAATGTTTGAAAAAATAGTAATATACAGTTTTGTTATCATGAATAACCCTATTCATCTAATTTGGCAAATAGTAGGCAATTATAAACCATCAGAAATAAGGAGGCAACTATTATATAAATGGTAATGATAAATTTGAATTATTAAGCTATGCATATAATTAAAAATTGTAAAAAACGAAAATTAGGCTTGGTTAAAAGAATTCAAAAACAAATCACTAAATTTGGTCTGACTAGCGAAGACCTTGAAATTATAACTACCTGAATATCAACGTGAATAAAAACCGTTAGTCACAATGATAAAGCACCACTTAACCTGAAACATAAAACAAGTTACTGACAACATAAATGTAACTATTACCAATAAACGAAAGACTTGAAGATAATGTAGCTTTTATAACTAATCCATTATGCCAAGAGACTTTTCACATGACAATGACTTCTACAAAAAAGTCGGATTTGTACAACCCTGGATTGGATATTATGCTGAAGTTAACGGCGATTTAGTTGGAGCTGCTGGCTTCAAAGGACCACCAATTAATGGAACCGTAGAAATTGCGTAAGGAACATTTGAAAATAACAGAAAACAAGGAATTGAGACAACAATTTGTAAGCACTTGGTCGGCCTATCCCTTAAAGCTGACCCCTCTATAAAAATAAAAGCAAGGACCCTTCCAGTGGAAAACTTCTCGACAAGAATACTTAAAAAAAATAATTTTAAATTTTTGGGGACTTTTAATGATCTTGAGGATGGAGAGGTATGGGAGTGGTTTTTTGAAACATTTGAATAAGTTGACAACCGTTAAAAAATTTATCATTTATGTTAGCGACTATTTTAATTAAAGATGGATTTACTCAGGAAACGAAACCATTGCCACCAATAACACAGCATTTATGGCGGATGAAAGCCAAGCCATGAACGATGGGTCGTACCCAATTTTGAACTTAACCTAAGGTGGCAGATTGTTAGCCCGCCAAGCCCTTTTTACTCTTATGCAGTTTTCGTTGAGAGAATTTCTCATTTTCATCCCGGTTTGGTATCGGGATTTTTTTTCGGTTCATTTTGAGTTCAAATCGTCTTATTTTCTTTCCTTTTTGCACAAAAAACTGTTACCTGAAAGCTTACCAGAACAGTTGGGAATTATACCGTCAAATCCCCTTTGAAGAAGAAACGCTATAACTCTTGAGAAAACATATTTACCTAAATTCATTGAAAAATAAAGTTTTTTTATGAACTTAAGCAAATTCAAATCGTCACCCACAAAAAATAACCGTAACTAATAGATTATCAATTATTTAAAAGAACTTTCAAATATTTTTATCGGACACTAATGAAACAGCATTATGACATCACAAAATCCAGAATTGAATCCCTTGACCTATTAAAAGGTTTGGTGATTGTAATAATGGCCATTGACCATGTGCGAGACTATTTTCATTATTCGTCTTATTTCTTTGACCCAACCGACCCTGCACTCACTACTATTCCACTTTTTTTGACACGATTTTTGACCAATTTTTGTGCCCCTGCATTTAGTTTTTTGGCAGGACTTTCAGCCTTTATGGTTGGAAAAAGAAAATCACCAAATGAATTATCCCAATTTCTACTAAAACGTGGGCTTTGGTTGGTTTTCGTTGAACTGGTAATTATGGATTTCGGATGGTGTTTTGATATTTCTTTTAGACTGATAGCTTTTCAAGTAATATGGTCATTGGGAATAAGTATGATTTTTTTAGCTGCACTCATACATCTTCCCCAAAAAGCAATACTCCTATTTAGTTGCCTGTTGATTTTCGGGCATAATTTGCTTGATAGTATTCATTTTGAAAATAGCATGCTGTGGACACTTTTACATGAACGCAAACCATTTTTAACAACGCCAAACCATGTATTTAGGACAGGCTATCCCATAATACCTTGGGTGGCGGTAATGTCATTGGGTTATTGGTTTGGTTCATTTTATAACAATACTTTTGAACCCTCAAAACGCAGAAAACTATTTAATAGCATTGGCATTGCTGCCCTTTTACTTTTTGTATTACTACGAAGCGTAAATATCTACGGTAATATATTGCCTTGGGAAGATTATGGCAATTTACCGCAAACCATATTTTCATTTTTTAATCTAAGCAAATACCCCCCTTCTCTTTCATTTTTATTGGTAACATTAGGTGGAGCATTCTTGTTTTTAGCCAATGTAGAAAAACTAAAAGGCAAATTCAGTCAACTTTTATCAGTGTTTGGCAGAGTTCCATTCTTTTTTTACATTATACACATTTATCTTATTCATTTACTGGCTCTTATAACAGCCGAATTCACAGGTTTTGGTTGGCAAAAAATGATTTTACCTGCCTTGCCATTCAGAGTAGAAGCCTTAAAAGGTTTTGGTTTCAATCTTTTTATCGTTTATTTGATTTGGATTTTCGTAATTGTTTTGCTTTATCCATTGTGTAAAAAATTCGATAATTATAAACAAGTCCACAAAGAAAAATGGTGGTTGAGTTATTTTTAATATTTAAACATTATCGCCATCGATTTGGCAGGATTTTCACTTTTTTTAATAAAAAATCATCATTAAATCTAACTAAACTCATACAAACATGGCTACCTCCAAAGACATAACCCGCCGCAACTTTCTTGAAATCAGCACGCAAGGTGTCGTTGGCATTGGACTTCTTCCACTCATCACCTCTTCTTGTTCAGATGCTAATGCTGCCAAAACAGTCAATGGCGCCTGCTGTCTTGATTGCCCAGACTCATGCAGCTGGCAAGTTACTGTTACAAACAATGCAGTCACTGAATTTAAAGCCAGTCAGGACAATCCTTATACAGCCGGGAAACTTTGTGACAAAATGGCAAACTATCCAAAAGATGTAACCTTTAGTCCCAACAGAATACTTAAACCGCTAAAAAGAGTTGGCAAAAAAGGAGAAGCAAAATTCGAAGAAATCACATGGGAAAAGGCGATTTCTGAAATTAGCACCAAGCTGCAATCAATAATAAAACAAAAAGGAGCAGAAGCCATCTTGCCATTTAGTTATGGCGGCAATGAGGGGGTAGTTCAAAATAATGCAGGTGATCGATTTTTTGCACATATTGGTGCCTCACAATTGGAAAGAACGATTTGTGGCAATGCAGCTGTGGCCGGAATAATGGCGACAAACGGGCAAACGACAGGCGTATTGCCGGAGGACATTATCCATAGCCAATACATCATTTTATGGGGTACAAATCCTGTGCATTCTAATCAGCATTTATGGGCAATAATTGAAAAAGCCAGATTGAAAGGTGCCAAAATTGTAGTGATTGACCCCTTTGTTTCAGATACCGCACTTGCTGCCGATTGGCATATTCAACCTTTACCCGGCACAGATACCGCTTTGGCACTCAGCCTGATTCATGTAATTTTAGCAGAAAAGCTTCAGGATCAGGAATATGTCAACAAATATACTGTTGGAATTGAAGAATTAACCAGCCATGTTCAACAATATTCGCCTAAAGCTGTCGCTCAAATTACAGGTTTGGATGAGGCCATAATTGTTGAATTGGCCAGAGCTTATGCCAAAGGAAATCCATCGCTTATCAGAGTACTTATCGGTTTGGAACATCAAACCAATGGTGCAAGTGCATTCAGAGCAATTGCTATGCTGCCGGCCTTGACCGGTGCATGGAAACAATTGGGTGGTGGTCTGATGAACATGACCTATGAACTATTCGGTGAAGCTTTAAATTATGAGCATCTTGAACTTCCTGAATCATTAAAAAATTCAAAAGCCAGATCAATCAACATGGTTCAATTAGGAAAAGCACTGACAGAGCTCAATTTAAAAAAATCCATAAATGCACTTATCGTTTTTAATTCCAATCCGGCGGTAACGATGCCCAACCAGAATTTAGTGAAAAAAGGATTGGAAAGAGAAGATTTATTAACAGTCGTCTTGGAGCATTTTATTACTGATACGGCTCGCTATGCCGATTATATTTTTCCGGCTACCTCGGCACTTGAAAATTGGGACCTTTTAGCTTCTTATGGTGTTCCCTATCTCAATATTAATGAACCAGCTATTGAACCCTTGGGTCAATCAAAGCCAAATACGGAATTTTTCAGGTTGTTATCCAAAGAAATGGGCTTTAAAGATGATTATTTATTTGTATCGGATTTGGATATTGTAAAAAGTGCTTTGGATAGCAATAAAGATTATTTGGATGGAATCAGTTTCAACTCGCTTAAAAAAACCGGATGGGCAAAATTGAATGTGCCGAAGAAATGGATGCCGCATGCCGAAGGAAATTTTGGAAAACCTGGAGGTAAATGCAAATTTTACGATGCTGATATAGAACCTAAACTTCCTGAATACCAAGCTTTTGTCTACAGTGCTGATGACTTAGCGAAATACCCTTTGCATCTGTTAACGATAAAATCGACTAAGAATTTTTTGAACAGCAGCCGTGCAAACCATGAAAATCATAAAAAAAGAGAAGGTAAACCCTTTTTGGATATCAACGAAATGGATGCTAAATCAAGAAATATTGCAGATGGCGATGCGCTCAAAGTATACAACCAAAGAGGAGAAGTATTTTTAACTGCCAGAATCAAAAACAGAGTCCGGAAAAGTGTGGTTTGTATGCCGCAAGGTTTTTGGTCTTCCTTAATGAAGCAAGGCTCTTCAGCCAATGCGCTCACCCATGATGCACTCACCGACATGGGCGGAAGTGCCGCTCTTCAAGAAGCCCGAGTGGAGGTGATTAAAGTTTAAAAACAAAAGATGATTAAATTCCAAGATAAAAATATTTATTTTACGAAATATTTTTATTCCAAGACTAACAAAATGAATGCTATATATTTCGATACAATTATAATCGGTGCGGGTATTTCGGGTATTAGTGCTGCCTATTATATGCAAACCGACTGCCCCAGCAAAACCTATTCGATATTAGAAGGGCGTAAAAATATTGGTGGTACTTGGGATTTGTTTCGATACCCTGGTATTCGCTCAGATTCAGATATGTACACGTTTGGCTTTTCCTTTAAACCCTGGACCAATCCAAAGAGTATTGCCCCTCGGGAAGACATCATTCAATATTTAGAAGAAACCGTAACAGAATATGGCATTGACAAGCATATTAGGTTTGAACATAAATTAGTAAATGCTGCATGGTCGTCGGAAACGGCCACTTGGTCACTGAGCGTATTACATCCTGATTCAGCTGATCCTACCACTTTCACTTGCTCGTTTCTCTCCCTTTGCATGGGTTATTATGATTATGAAAGTGGCTATACACCCGTTTTTGCCGGTCGAGATAATTTTAAAGGCACAATCGTACATCCACAAAAATGGGATGAAAAGTTAGATTATAGCAACAAAAAAATAGTGGTAATTGGCAGTGGCGCCACGGCAATGACCATCATACCTAGTTTGGCAAAAAAAGCAGCTCACGTTACTCTACTTCAACGCAGCCCGACGTATGTGGTTGCCCAACCTGAAGTTGATAAATTAGCCGTTTGGATCAATAAAATATTACCAAAAAAAATGGCGTTTCGTTTAAATCGTTTTCGTAACATACTATATCAGCGTTTTAGTTATGCTTTTTCAAGGAATTTTCCAGCTACCATGAAAAAAATGTTACGCAAACTGTTAGTCGAAGAATTAGGGAAGGAATTTGACATTGATAAACATTTTAAGCCAAGCTATAATCCTTGGGATCAGCGTTTATGCGTTGTACCAAACGGTGATCTTTTTGAGGCAATTAGAACGAAAAAAGCAGCTGTTGTTACAGATCATATTGAAAAATTTACCGAGAAAGGAATTATATTGGCTTCTGGCGAATTTCTCGATGCCGATATTATCGTTACTGCCACAGGTTTGAATGGGCAATTATTCAACAATATTGCGTTTAAAATTGATGGTGAACAAGTTGATTTTGCCACTAAAGTCTGCTACAAAAGTGTTATGTTTGACGGCATTCCAAATATGACCTATGCCTTCGGTTATACCAATGCCTCTTGGACGCTGAAATGTGATATGACCAATCAATATACGTGCAGGCTCATAAATTATATGGAACAAAATGGATTTAGGCAAGGTATGCCCATACAAAATGACCCTAATTTAGTTGTAAAACCATTCTTAGATTTTAACCCTGGCTATGTGATGAGAGTCATAGATAGCTTACCAAAAATGGGGGACAAAAAGCCTTGGAAAATAGAACAAAATTATTTTTACGACAAAAAAATGTTCAAAAAAAGTGAACTTAACGATGGTATTTTAAACTATAAATAATGAAAAAAAGCTAACATATTATCAGGGAATTTACATTGAAATTTCATAAAATAAGCAATGAAAAGCTCCAAAGGAGGGACATTTTGGTAACAGAAACAGTTAAAAAAGCAAAAAGCCCCATTCGGGGCGATATTATTATAAAAAAATGATTTCACGATAATAAAACTTTCGCCCCGAATGGGGCTATCGCAATCAGAAAAGTGTTTTTTACCAAAGTGTTGCCGCTCTGCGGCTGAAAAGATTTTAAATGTGAATTCCCTACCATTTTATAGCATTTCTAAATGTGGTTTATTATTAAGTATCAGTCAAAAAATTAAAAAAAAGAATAATTAGTGCACGTATTCACCAATTATACTGATAATTGGTGAATATAAACACCAAATAGTATGATAAATTAAGCAAGCTGAAAATGAAAAGAGGGAGCGGGAAATAAGTAGGATGAATGGAACAGAGTTGAAATAATAAACAAAGAAAACTTTAGAACATTTTTATAAATAAGAAAATACTATTTCTTAATTTGATTAATCAAATAACCAAAATTTTAAAATGAAAAGAAGAACATTTTTAAGAAACACCTCTTTAACAACTATTGGCTTGAGTGCCTTTGGTGTAAAAGACTCAAATAGTAAAGGATTTGTCTTTGGTAACAAGTTGAAAGTAAGCGAACAGCGTATCGTTGGTCGCATTTTTGAATTAGCTAAATTTGGCGTTGATGAAAAAGGCCGGGGCTACCGTGTTGCTTATACCAAAGGCGATATTGAGGGCCGTGCCTGGTTCATGGAGCTGATGAAAAAAGCTGGGCTTAACCCAACCATTGACACGGCAGGTAATATCATCGGGAAACGTAAAGGGAAAAATCCATCACTCAAACCTATTGGTTTTGGTTCGCATATTGATATGGTGCCCGATGGTGGGAACTATGATGGCACGCTCGGCTCTATCAGTGCATTGGAAGTAATTGAAACATTGAACGAGAATAACATTGTTACGGAGCATCCGTTGGAAGTGATCATTTTTGGAAATGAAGAAGGTGGCACCATCGGCAGTAAGGCAATGGTTGGTGAAATAACTGGCGATGGATTACAGCAAAAAAGCCAAAGCGGATTAACCATGGCAGAAGGCATCAAAGCCATTGGCGGCAATCCTGACAATATTCAATCTTGCATACGCAAAAAAGGGGATATCCATGCATGGGTGGAGTTGCATATTGAACAGGGCGGAATTTTAGAAAAGGAAAAGTTGCAAATTGGTGTAGTAGAAGGCATTGTGGGCATAGTGCATTGGGAGGTAACAGTAGAAGGTTTTGCCAACCATGCAGGCGCTACACAAATGAACATGAGGCAAGATGCATTACTGGCGGCCTCTAAATTTATTATTGCAGTAAATGAAGTCGTCATCAGTGTAAAAGGAAGCCAGGTTGGAACTGTTGGAAAAATTGCAGTACAACCCGGTGCTTACAATGTAATCCCCGGCAAAGTAGTATTGGGTTTGGAGATTCGGGATTTAAATGCAACAAAAATTGAAATGTTATTTCTAGAAATGGAAAAGAGAGCGAAGGCAATTGCAAAAGTCTCCAAAACCAAAATCAGTTTTGAACGCCAGGCCAACGAATCGAAACCTGCCTTAACAGATAAAGCCCTTCAGCAGGCGATCAACACAACAGCAAAATCATTAGGTTTTACCACAAAGTTCATGCAAAGTGGAGCTGGCCACGATTCGCAGCATATCGCTTCTATAGCACCTTCAGCTATGATTTTTATTCCCAGTGTGAGCGGCATAAGTCATTCTCCGAAAGAATTTTCAACTGCGATAGATATGGCCAATGGGGCCAATGTTCTTTTACAAACAATCCTGGCTGTTGACAAAGGATAATGGGCAATTCTTAATCAGAAAAAGCAATATTCAAAAATGAAAAAAATCAAAATATCCCTTCTATTTATCATTTTTGTCTATATACCTGTAAAAAACACCTTTATACTAAAAGGGATAATGGTAAAATTAAATAGTTTCTCACCAAGGTAATCTATTTATACATAAGATAACGTAAATATATAACCAGTAAAAATAAATGGTAAAAACAAGTAAACCCACGAACATTCCACATTCAAGAGTAAATGCTATAAAATTTATACATCAATTTCTTGAACAAACTGATGTAAAAGGTAAAATAGTAATGGATTTATCTGCTGGCAAAGGATATGTAGCTAGTTTATGGAAAAAAAATGGAGCAGATGTATTGGCCTTTGACCTATATCCAGAATTGATGGAAGACAATGAAATAATTACACAAAAAATTGACTTAAACAAAATTTTCCCTATAGAATCAGGCTATGCAGACTACGTGTTGTTGATGGAAACCATAGATCATATTTCTGAGCAAAAACAATTATTTGATGAAATAGCCAGAATATTAAAAGCGGAAGGTAGTTTAATTTTAACAAAGCCAAACAATAGCAACATCTCAGGTAGAATAGCAAACCTTTGGCTAGAATCAGAACGAGGAGACATGTTTCTGCCTAATGAAAAATCTGTAATAGGTTATGATGATCACCGCATATATATGGGAAGAATCTTTTTAATTGGTATACAAAAAATCAGAACTCTTGCCGCTCTTTCTGGTCTCAAAATTGAAAAAGTATACCCTAATCAATTCAGTGTAAGCTCCTTGCTTTATTTTTTACTATTTGGATGGTTTTTCTATATAAGGACCTATTTGACACTCAAAAGAGAATCAAAAAAACAATCCCTTTATAACAGAAAAGCAATTGAGGAACAATACAAGCTAAACCAAAACCCATTAGTCCTTTTCCAAAAACATTTATGTGTTATTTTGAAAAAAGCATAATAGAACAACCGATATTCTTAATTCCCAATAGACATTGATATGCCAAGTCGAAATTAGAAAGTGTGTTTTTCTGTAATTTCTAACCAACTCGCACCCTTATTTGTCATTTCGAGCCGCCCCGTAGGTGGCTGGCAAGAAAACTACTTCACTCTCCCTCAACAAACTCTCTTAGATTTCTCCTCAGGCTTCGCCGAGTCGAAATGACAAAAAAAAGAGGGCTTCGCCGAGTCGAAATGACAAAAAAAAGAGGGATTCGCAAAGTTGAGATGACAAAAAAGGAAAGCTTTGCCGAGTTGAAATGACAAAATTAATTAAGTTTCAACTAAATCGCCAGATTTAATGTTTTTAGTAGTCATCAACTTTTCATAAATACTAATCAATTTTGCTTGAATATTTTCATCATTAAATTTTTGGGCATATTCAAAACCTGCTTTTGCAATAGTTTGGCGCAAATTAGTATCTGAAATTAGTAGTTTTATTTTTTGCTCAAGCATTCCAATATTCAATGGCTCAATATAAATACTATTTGGGCCGCCGGCTTCTTCAAAACACCCCCCATTTGTTGTAATTACTGGTGTTTTGGAATATAATGCCTCAATAATTGGTATCCCAAAACCTTCGTATAATGACGGATACACAAAAATTTGAGCAGCTTGGTAAAGTTTTGCTAAAGTATTTAAAGAAACATTTTCGAGAAATGTAACTTTATTATTTAATTTATTTTCATCGATATATTTTTTTACTACTTTATAATATTTTTTCTTTTTACCAACCATAACCAAATGTGTATCTATATTTTTGATCGCTTTTATGATTGACAAAACATTTTTTCGCTCCTCAATAGTACCTACATTCAATATGAAATTTTGAGGCAAATTCAAATTTTTTATGAGATTAACTAACTCATAATCAGCAAATTGGTATTTGAAAATATTATTGCAGCCTTGGTGTATTACCTCTATTTTTGAAGGGTCTGCATCTAAGTATTTGATGCAGTCGGCTTTGGTTTGATGGCTAATTGCAATTATTTTATCAGCATTTTGCATTGCATATTTCGATTTCCAAAAGTATATTTGGCGGTCAAAAAAATGATATAAATGCGGATGGGTCATAAAAATTAGGTCATGAATAGTCACAACAGTTTTTATATTGCCAAGGTTTCCGATTGGTATTTCTGCCGAAAGCCCATGATAAATAGCGATCTCATTTTTATTTATTGCTGGTATTAATCCAAACATTCGCCAAATACCATTAAATATTTTATAAAATTTTGAATGTGGTTCCAAAATAAACTGGTTAGTTTTTAAAGTTTCAAAATAATTATTTTTTGTTTTTTTAGGCTTGAACAAATAGAAATTTATTTTAGGAAATTTTTCGCTCATTATTCGAATCAAATCTCGAGAATAGTTGCCTAAACCAGTATTATTTGAAAATGCTCTTTTAGCATCAAAACCAATATTCATAATTGCTTCTTTATTATAAATTCCCAAAAAATTTTTAAAAAGCATGTCCACAGGACTCTGTGAGGTTGAATTTCAAATATCAATTGTAATTGATTTAAATTTTATTTTCCAGCGGTCAATCCGTTTTTTGAAATTCAATATTTTATTATCTATTGGGCCTATAAGTGGCCCATTAAAATCCATACCAATTTTCAAGTAATTTTTAAAAAAAGTATTGCTGCTAAAACCCCATTTGGCAATAAACTGCCTTCGTCCATCATTTCTTTTCACTCTAGCAGTACTTCTGCTTCCAAAATGGTATGCCCTACTTTTTGACAAACCTTTATAATATCTAATACCCAAATGCCAGAGTTTCACCATAAAATCTGGGTCACTATACATTCCTGGTGAAAACTCAATACTTAGCCCACCAACCAATCGATAAGCAAAAGTTGGTAAAATCATCGGATACCATTGGCTGCCAGTCCAATCTTGTTTTGGGTATGATTCATATTCAGATAGAAATTTAGCTTCGTCAAACTCAGATGGGTGCAAGCCAAAGTCTTTCCCTCTTATCAAACATTCTACTCCTTTTACGGTAGGTTCTATCATAGTACCACTTATGCACCATTTATTGTCTTTCATTTTTTGGATTTCCTCCCAAAAATAAAAATCCCATTGGGGTGCTAAATAGAGGTCGTCGTCCAAAAAAACTAAGTACTCGCTATCAGCCAAATGAGATGCTGCATTAAAACCATAACAAACGCCGCTGTTTGTGCTGCTTTTTGTATAAGAAATATCCTTTTGGTCAATTATCCAAGCTTCTGTGCCATCCATTCCTTCATTGATATGTACAATCATTTGATGTTGAAATGATGAGTTTTTACGAAGACTTGCCACTACACATTTCAAATAATCAAGGTTATTCCAGGATGGAATTAAAATTGAAAACTTTGGGGTATAATCTAAGGCAATTTTTTTAAATGAAAAATCCATATTTAGTATTGAATTTCAAAAAAAACTACCAACCTTTTTTTATAACATCACAAATATATTCCACATCGGCATGATTGATTTTGGCATGCAATGGTAATACCAAATAGCGCTCTTCCATGGCATCCATTGCAGGATATACCCCTAATTTTCGCCCACCGAATATTGTATACTTATCATTGCGGTAGTGTACTTGGCTCGATTCAATTTTGTAACTACGGAGGTGCTTCATTAAGGCTTCACGGTTGTCAACTTCGGCAGTTAATAACCAGGCGGCATGCTCTCTGTCAGAATATTCTGTTCCAATAACCCTTATGCCTTGTGCACCTTTGAGTAGGCAACAATACAATTTATATAGTGACTGCCTATGAGCTAGGTGTTCGTCCACTTCTTCAATAGCCGCCAATCCAATACTTGCAGCTAAATCTGTCATTTGGTATTTATAGCCAACTTCTACAATATCATTTTCCCAAACTCCATTCTGCTTGCTACTCCTGTCAATTCCAAACCAACGAATTCTCTTCGCCTTCTCAACCAAAGCTTTGTTTTTTACAACCAACATCCCACCATCGCCAGTAGTAATATGCTTGATAGCTTGAAAAGAAAACATACTAAAATCACTCTGACTTCCTATGTATTCACCTTTATATTTTGCTCCAACAGCATGCGCAGCATCTTCAATTATAGGAATATTGTATTTTTTGCCTAGTGCCCAAAGCTCGTCCATCTCACAAGGTAGGCCTCCATAATGTACACATACAATTGCTTTAGTTTTGTGGTTAATTAGTTTGGCTACATGATTTACATCAATATTTAGATTTTTGTCAATATCTGCAAATACAATATTTACACCCATATACAAAAAAGGGATATTTGTAGCCGTGCAAGTAAATACGGGAGTAATTACCTCATCACCTTCTTTCAAGTCGGCCAGTATATAGGCTAAATGCAACGCATCTGTACCCGAGCCTACTGCCAAGCTTTTACATGGGTTAGTAAATTTTGCTTCAAACTCTTCTTCAAACCTTTCAACTTTCGGACCTTGGCCGATCCATCGAGAATTTAAAGTTTCATTAATATATTTTGAAGCATTTTTAGGAATATTAGGATGAAATAAAACGATACCTTCTGATGTATCCATCAGAGGAAATTCATTCATTGGCTTTTCGACTACCATTTTTGTTTATAATTAATATGATTAGGATGCAATATTTTAACAAAAATAATGAAAAATATTAAAAAAAAAACAAATTATTTAAACAAGGCAACGGATATTTCTTTTTTTACGTAATTATCATTTTTTTAATTTTAAATGAAAAAAAACACCTATTGATAAGGTTTATCAAATCATTTCTGTTCGATATTTTTCCTGAAAAAAACAAAAATTCAATTTCTTTATTTTTTTATCGAAAACACGTCACAATTCAATGATATTTTATTTTACCTTAGCTCCCAAGGAAAAGTAAAAACAGAGAGGTGCTTTTTGAGAATGAAACGTTTTAGCTAAGCCAAAAGCGAATAGCTGAGTTGTTAGGTGTTGAGAGAAGTATTGTTAACAAACATTTGAACAACCTATTTTGAAGCTCAAGCGTATAATTTCGGACTATCTCGACTTGGCCGAAAGCAGAGCCGAAAACGGAATTAGTATGAAAATGGAGGATTGACAAAAATTCTTAGACTAATTTTTAGACCTCTCAAACTCACCTATTTTACAACATAAAGGTGTAATAACGGCCATGGTAGCTAAAATAAAGGCTGAGGCTGAATATGAAATATATAAGGTTGTTCAGGATCAATTGAGTGAAAGTGATTTTGACAAGGAAATAAAAAAATGTTGGGTAAGTCCATTTCAAAATAATTATACCAAAATTTAAATTTATCCACCCCCTTCAATTCTATTCACAAATCCCCTTTCGGTAAATAAAACCCCACCTTCGGACAATTTTCATAGGGCTTCGTCCTAACTCGTTTCTTGTTTTTAAAGAATAATGTTTAATTTACAAAATATATTTTTTTAAAATCAAATATGAAAAATAGACAAACAACTCTCCTTTGTATCGCATTGATAGAAGTATTTTCTTTTCAGCTTCTGTCCCAATCACCTATTATTTACGATGTGGTGTTATCAGGTGGGCGAGTTATTGACCCCGAAACAAAATTGGATGCCATCAGAAATGTAGGCATTTTCAATAACCGCATTGCACAAATCAGCTCAGAAGCCTTGCAGGGAAAAGAAATCATTAACGCAACTGGCCTGGTAGTGTCACCTGGTTTTATAGACCCGCATATTCATGGCATTAGCAATAAAGAACAGGAATATCAACTGCACGATGGCGTTACGACCGCCTTGGAATTAGAACTGGGCGTACCGTTTTTGGGCGAGTGGTATGCTTCCCGCCAAGCCAAGGCAATGATCAATTATGGCGCAAGTGCCAATTGGGGGTTTGCCCGAATGCAGGCTTTGGCCAACTTCCCAAAAGAAACGCTCGAATTGAAGCAAGCAGCAACGAATGGTAGCATTAATAATGAGATTACCATGAGTACCATGGGGGTTTCATATGACAAGACGCTTGTAGGCGAGCAGACCAATACCATGCTGGCAAATATCAAAAACGACTTGGCGGCGGGCGGATTAGGCATTGGTGTATTCATTGGGTATGTGCCAGGCGCAAAGTCCGAGGAGATTTTTCGAGTATATCAACTAGCGGGTGAAATGCAGGCGACCATTTTTAGCCACGTGCGAGAACCAAATCTCACAGCCATTCAGCAAGCCATTTCTGATGCTGTTTTGACCAATGCACCTTTACATATTGTCCATATCAATAGCATGACTTTGGGACAAATCCAATTGGGTATCGAGATGGTGCAAACTGCCCAAAAAAGAGGGTTTAACATCACTGCAGAAATGTATCCCTATACGGCAGCTTCAACGGGAATATACAGCAATATGTTTTCCGATGGTTGGCAACAAAGGCTAGGCATGGACTACAAAGACCTCCAGTGGGTAGCTACTGGCGAAAGACTGACCAAAGAAACTTTTGAAAAATATCGAAAAACCAAGGGGACAGTGATTCTCCACATGATGAAGCCAGAATGGATAAAAGCTGGTATCGGGGAGAAGGGCGTGATGATAGGTTCGGACGGAATGTCCTATGCGCAACTGGCACACCCACGTACAGCAGGTACGTTTGCACGGGTATTGGGCAAATATGTGCGGGAAGACGAAGTGCTTGATTTGCCTACTGCCATTGAGAAAATGACTTTTTTAACTGCCAAAATGCTGGAAAAAGTAGCTCCCATCATGCGCTTCAAAGGCAGAATACAAATAGGTGCTGATGCCGACATTACTATTTTTAACCCCGATACAGTTATTGACAAAGCAACTTTTGAAAAAGGATTGGAGTTTTCTGCAGGTATTGAATATGTGATGGTTAATGGAGTATTTATACTGAAAAATGGCAAAACAGTAAGCAATGTTTTTCCGGGGCAGGCGGTGTATGGGAAGTTTAAAAAGTAAAACGTTCAAAACTATGAATAAAAAAAGAATTATTTTAATTGTGCTATTCTTTGCTACAACCTTAAGTTGCATGGCTCAGATTGGCGGCGCAGTGTATTCTCAAAACAAAGAAGCAAATGCCTATTACAATAAAGCACTTCACTATATAAAAATCGGAAACCCGAGAAATTCAGGTTCTGTTGATAGTTTGTTACTGGCCGTTACATGGTTAGAAAAAGCAGTAAAAACAGACCCACATTTTGTGATAGCTTATATTGAGCTTTGCAAAACCTATTGGCTGTTTGATTTCTCCTATCCCAACTTCCCAACCTATAACAGCAGTGCTATTCTGATTTTACCAAAGGCAAAAGCAGCAATTGATAAAGCATTGCAGATTGACAGCACTGCTTCAGAAGCCTATTCGCAATTGGCAAGAATGAACAAGAACTATGAATACAAATGGGATGAAGCATTGAAGAATTATGCAAAAGCAATTCGGTATGATTCAGCCAATGCAAGCAATTATTCTTCCTACGGTGAAACGCTTGCATTACAAGGCAAATGGGATGAAGCTCAAATATGGATTGATAAGGCAAATAAAATAGCCCCGACTGATAGAAGTGTATTACTCACGACAGGTATTTATTATTATTGGAAAGGAGAGTATGACATAGCAACTAAATATCTTGAAAACATTAGTCCCGAAAGTTGGGGTAAAATCTTTTATTTAGGCATGGTAAATATCGCTAACAATAATGCAGAGAAAGCAGAGAAAATGTTCAGAACGCTTTATCCAAAATTTGAGCAATATGACGGAGGTTCAAAAGCACTTTTGGCTTACGCTCTTATTAAAAATGGACATATTGAGGAAGCAAGAAGTATATTAAAACGTATTGAAGATTTGAACCAAGTGGTAGAATACCGTTCTGCAGTTTGCTATGTTGCATTGGGTGAATACGACAAAGCATTTGAACTACTTAATCAATATTTTCAACGACAGGGAAATTGGATGACTTGGTTTAAGTATGACAAAGTTTGGTACCCAATTCGAAACGATACACGGTATAAAGAACTAATAGCTAAAATGCCTTTTGGCAAGTAATGGTTTTAAAAATAAATATTCATCAAAAAATAAAACAAATTTCAAAAATGAAAAACAACAATCTATTCTCCTTATGGCAATTGCTTTTGCCTTAACCATTTTCACGATTGGGCAATAATGTAATGCTCAATTAGAATTTTAATAAGAAAAACCTTTCAATTTTAAATTCATATGAAAAATATACGCTCTTTATTACAAACTAGCTTAGTAACAATCTTATTTTTTAGCCCTGGCTACACAAAAAATATTGTAAATGATTCGGCACGTTTACCAAAAATAAGGCAATTGGATAGGCATTTAGGCAATTTCACAAAACAAATTTCCACGAGAGAATTCCCTAATGCATCTGAAATGGAGAATTGGTATGGCTACTTCCATTTAATAGATGGGTTTACCGATGAAGTTATTTTTCATATCAATACAAATAACTCCGTCAAATCAATTACAGTAGATTTTCCGCTTAAAAATATTGGCAGTATCTGGAGGCATGAACCGCTTGCCAATAAAGAAGCACCAAAGTTTAGGATGGAGAATAACACACTTTCATTTATGATTCCCGAAATAAGAGTAGATTTTGAAGGGAACATAAATCCAACATATAATGAAATTACGGGACTACTGTTTATAGTCGGACGACCCTATAAAATTGTATTGACAAAAGAAAAAAAAATCGTTAAAAACCCTGCCTTTATAGAACCGATTCCTGGACTATCTGAAAAAGATGTTTCGCCAGATATTGCCATGAAAAGGACAATCGATACGCCAAATACGCTATTTATCGAAGAATTGAATTGGATGGAAATTCGGGATGCACTCAAAGAGGGAAAAACTACCGTATTGATTCCAACGGGTGGGGTCGAAATGAACGGCAAATACTTGGCTTCAGGAAAACATAATTATGTACTAAGATTAGCTGCCGATTCCATCGCCCGAAAATTAGGTAATACGCTTATTGCTCCCATTGTTCCTTTTGTTCCCGAAGGCATACATATTCCCCCATCTGGTCACATGAGATATCCGGGAACCATAAGTCTTACCGAAGCAACTTTCGAGAAATTACTCAAAGAAATTGCAATAAGTTTTAAAACGCATGGCTTTAAAACAATCATATTCATTGGTGACAGCGGAGGAAATCAATGGGGTATGTACGTTGTGGCAAAAGAACTTAATCTTGAATGGAAAAAGGAGAATATTCGAGTTTTATTTATTCATGAATACTATGATAATTTCCGTGTTGCACAATGGCTAAAGGCACAGGGAATTAATGAAGTGGATAGTGGTACACATGACAGTTTTCAATATACTTCCCAAATGATGGTTACAGACCCCAACCTTGTAAGAGCGAATCAACGAATTAAGGAAGGGGATTTTTCTATTAATGGAGTCAATCTTCAACCAATTGCTAAAACAATCGAAATGGGCAAAAAATTAGCTGGCTATCAGGCTGAAGTAACCGTAGAGGCTATTAGAAAAGCATTGGAAAATAAATAAATTTAAAAGTCTTCTCAATCAATTGTGGCACAAAGAAAGCAAAAGTCATAGTCAATATTTTCTCTACTTTTCAATCAACAAAACAATTTTTAAAATGAAAGCAATAAAAACAACCCTCGTAATCATCGCATTGTTCAATGTATTTAGCTTCAATCTTTTGGCACAAAAGAAAAAAGCTAAAACAAAAGTAGAGCCCGTAAAAATAGCCAGCCCTGCCTACGAAAAATATATTGACGACAACAATGAGGCCCATTTAAAAGAATTTATTGAGCTGATTTCTATTCCTAGTATTTCATCAATACCAGCTCATAAAACCGATGTGGCCAAAGCGGCCGATTGGATTGTTGACAAGTTGAAATCCATAGGCATACCCACCGCCCAAGTAATGCCTACTGGCGGGCAGCCTGTCGTATTTGGCAGCTGGGATAAAGCCTCTGGTAAGCCAACCGTGCTTATTTATGCCCATTACGATGTGCAACCCGTAAAAGAATCGGAATGGGTTATACCGCCTTTTGCCCCGGTAGTAAAAGACGGTAAAATATTTGGACGGGGTGCCAGTGATGATAAATCTGGCGTGATGATAAGCATTTGGGCAGTAGAAGCCATGTTAAAAACCACTGGCACATTGCCCGTAAACGTAAAATTTGTGTTTGAAGGCGAAGAAGAATCGGGTAGTCCTTACTTTAAAAGTTTTACAGAAGCGAACAAAGAACTGCTAAAAGCAGATTTTGCTGTAAATGCTGATGGTGGCCAATATGATGAAAACACACCCGAAATATTAATGAGCCTTAGAGGTACGGCAGTGATGGAATTTTCCATAAAAACAGCCGATTCCGATGGGCATTCAGGGCAATTTGGCGGTAAAACTCCCAATTCTGCAGTGATTATGTCGCAAATCATTTCTTCATTTTATACCAAAGAGGGCAACGTAGCCGTGGATGGTTTTTATGATAAAGTAGTGCCAGCCACCGCTCAAGAAAAGGAAATGATGGATAAAGTGCCCTACAATAAAGCCGACGACATGAAAATATTAGGCACTACAGCCGAAGCTGGCGATACTACATATTCATCTCTGGAGCGAATCTGGTATCGTCCCACGCTAGAAATCATCGGGATGCAAAGTGGCTATACCGCCGCCGAAGGGCATTCCAACATCATTCCAGGCAATGCCATGGCAAGAATTACTTGCAGACTGGTTAATAATCAGAATGCAAGTGAAATACAAGATTTGATAGTGAAACATGTCAACAAAAACCTCCCTGCTGGTGCCACCGCTAACTTTAAATTTGGCAGAGGCAAAGGAGGAGCAAGTCCAATGAAGTTTCCAGCCGACACTAAAGAGTATAAATATGTAGCGGACGTTTTAGAGAAAATATACGGTAAGCAACCTATCCAAATGGGAACTGGCGGCAGCATAGGCTCTCTGCTTTCTATTAAAGAAGTTTTGGGTATCTACACTTATTCATTGGGCATGGAACTTCCCGACGAAAAATGGCACTCTGCCAATGAGTTTTTTAGGCTTTCAAGCATTCGCAAAGGGCAATTGATTTATTGCAACTATTTCCAACATGTGGCTGATGAGGAAAGTAAATTAAAAAAGTAAGCTGTTGTACAGAAAGAAATGTGGAAGTTGAGTACATCTCTATTTTTTAAATTTTTAAATTAAAAAAAAATAAAATCTGATATTGCAAAAAAATAAAAACCCATCCTAAAGGCTAAAACTTTGGGAAAAAAGCAGGTGTGGTTTCAATATAAGTTTTGTATTGACTTTTGGTTTCCACTAATTTTTTTTCCAAAAGTGCTACCCCTGAAACTTTCATGAGCAGAAAAGTCATAAGTATTGGGCTAAAAATAAAAAGCCAACCAAAGCTTGAGCCAATACAAAATAGAAAAAAGCCCCACCAAAGTAGCGCATCTCCAAAATAATTGGGGTGGCGAGTATATTTCCAAAGGCCTGTGTTAAGCACTTTCCCAATATTTTCAGGGTTTTTCTTAAAAGTTTGGAGTTGATAGTCCCCTATTACCTCAAAAGCTAAGCCAAATAACCAAACAATAAGGCCTAAATAATCCAACCAAATTAACTCCTCACTTGTATTCGTTTGTCCAATGAGCATGATAGAGCCAATAATCCACATCAAAAGGCCTTGCAATAAAAATACTCTTAGAAACGATACCCACCAAAAGTTTTTGCCATATTGTTTTCGCCACTCTTGGTAGCGATAGTCTTCTGGCTTGCCGATATTTCTGTTGCCCAGATGAATAGATAGCCTTAAACCCCAAATGGTTACGATGATACAAAAAATAAATGAACGATAATCTGACAAATCCATAAGATACCGATACCACCAGACTAATATAACGAAGCCGGTTCCCCAAAATATATCAATAATAGAAGCATCTTTTATTGCCAAACTTATTAACCAAAGCCCCGTTAATATACTCATAATCAGTAATAAACCTTTGTCAAAAGGGTATTGATTAGTGAACAAAAAATAACTGATTACAATAATTAAAAATAGTAGTACGAGGCGGAGGAAATTCATAGAAATAGAGGTTTATAATATTGAGATTTGAGCACTAAATCTGTTTTTACAAATATAAATTAGATTTTTGTAAAAACCGTTTATTAAAAACTACCCCAACTCCACTTTCAAAAACTTCGCAGTATGGCTACCTTTTACTTTTGCCACTTGCTCGGGTGTGCCTTCCGCTAGGATATGGCCGCCACGCATGCCACCTTCAGGGCCGAGGTCGATTAGGTGGTCAGATACTTTGATGATGTCCATATTGTGCTCGATGATTAATACGGTATTACCTTTATCAACTAGTTTGTCTAAGACATGGAGCAATGCTTGAATATCTTGAAAATGTAAGCCTGTAGTGGGCTCATCCAATATATACATTGTTTTGCCTGTATCTTTTTTGGATAGCTCCTCGGCTAGTTTTACCCGCTGTGCTTCACCACCGCTTAATGTGGTCGCTTGCTGGCCGAGTGTGATATAACCCAAACCAACCTCCAATAATGTTTGTACTTTTCTGAGAATTCTAGGTTGAAATACAAAAAACTCAACGGCTTGCTCCACCGTCATATCTAACACGTCAGCAATGGATTTGCCTTTGAAACGCACTTCTAAAGTTTCACGATTAAATCGCTTTCCTTTGCAGGTTTCACAGGCTACGTGTACATCGGGAAGGAATTCCATCTCAATTTTTTTCATTCCAGCTCCCTCACAGTCTTCACAGCGACCCCCTTTTACATTAAAGCTAAATCGGCCAGCTTTGTAACCACGGATTTTTGACTCTGGCAATTCACAAAAAAGGGTACGAATATCTGAAAACATGCCCGTATAAGTTGCTGGATTTGAGCGTGGTGTACGGCCAATTGGGCTTTGGTCTACCTCAATAACCTTGTCCAGATACTCCAAACCTTCAACGGATTTGTGAGGCATTGGGTCTTTTTTGGCATTGAAAAAATGTTTATTTAGTACTGGATACATGGTCTCGTGTATGAGCGTGCTCTTGCCCGAGCCCGATACGCCTGTTATACAAACCATTTTACCAAAAGGAATTTTAAGAGTCAAATTTTTAAGATTATTACCCGTAGCCCCTTTTATAATGAGCTGGTTCCCATTGCCTTGCCTGCGTTTTTTGGGAACTGGTATTTTCAATTCTCCTTTCAAAAATTGGGCCGTGGTTGAGTTGCCCTCCAAAAAAGATTGGGGTGTTCCTTGCCCCACAATTTCACCACCATGCCGGCCTGCACCGGGACCAATGTCAACTAAAAAGTCGGAGGCCAACATCATGTCTTTATCATGCTCCACCACCAACACAGAATTACCCAAATCTCTCAAACCTTTTAATGCATTGATTAGTCGCTCATTATCACGCTGATGTAAACCAATACTTGGCTCATCCATAATGTAAAGCACGTTTGTCAATTGGGTGCCAATTTGAGTTGCAAGTCTTATTCGCTGGGCTTCACCACCCGAAAGCGAGCGTAAAGGACGGTTCAAGGTCAAGTATTCTAAACCAATTCCAGTTAAAAAACCAATCCGCTTCCTAATTTCCTTCAAAATTTCGTGGGCAATTTGGTTTTGTCTTTCATTTAAGCGATTCTCAAGGCCCTGAAACCACGCTTCCAGTTCAGTAATATCCATCAAGGCCAATTGAGCAATATTTTTCTCATTAATTTTGAAGAAAAGCGATTCCTTTTTCAAGCGAGTTCCTGCACATTCGGGACATTCATTTATTACTAAAAAATCTTTAAGCCAATCCTGCATTTTTTCAGAACCCGTTTCCTGTTGCCTTTTCAAAAAGTTGATGATGCCTTCATATTTGGTATTCCATTCGGTGCCTTCATATTTTTTGGAAGGCACCGGCACTGGTTCATCAGTACCAAAAAGCATGATATCTATAGCTTCTTGAGGGAATTTATTGAGCGAAGTAGAGAGGCCAACTTTGAAAGGTTTTAAAATAACTTCCAGCTGTTTGAATATCCACATTTCACGAAATTCACCAATCGGGGCAATGGCTCCACGGCTGATGCTTAGGCTTTTATCTGGAATTATTGACTCAACCGTAATTTCTTCCACTACCCCTAAGCCTTTGCAAGTTTGGCACCAACCATATGGTGAGTTAAAAGAAAATGAATTGGGTGCTGGCTCGTCATAACTCAAACCCGATATTGGGTCCATCAAAAACTTGGAGAAGTTTCTCGCCACATTTTTATCATTCAAAACCATCACCAATCCTTTGCCTTGATTCATAGCAATATTGAGCGATTGTGAAAGCCGAAAACGGTCGTCGACACGCACAATAATTCGATCGATAACTATCTCAATATCATGTATTTGGTAGCGATCGAGTTGCATTTTGGCCGTAATATCTTGTACCACACCATCGACACGTACTTTGGTATAACCCAGCTTGGCAATTTGCACAAAAAGCTCTCGATAATGCCCTTTTCGGCCTTTTACAACTGGAGCCAATATGGTTAGTTTTTGGTCTTTAAAATCTGTAAGAATCACATCAATGATCTGATCGACAGATTGTTTTATCATTTTTTCACCTGTTTCATAACTAAAGGCTTCGCCTGCACGAGCGTAAAGCAAGCGCATGAAATCATAAATTTCGGTAACGGTACCAACAGTTGATCGGGGGTTTTTCGAAGTGGTTTTTTGCTCTATTGAAATTACGGGCGAAAGGCCGTTGATTTTATCGACATCGGGCCGCTCCATATTGCCGATAAAACTTCGGGCATAAGCGGAAAAGCTTTCCATATAGCGGCGTTGCCCTTCAGCATAAAGGGTATCAAATGCTAGAGAAGACTTTCCTGAGCCCGATATTCCGGTGAAAACCACTAGTTTATTACGAGGAATAGTGAGGTCGATATTTTTTAAATTATGCTCACGAGCACCCAATATTTCTATAAAATCGTGACCAGTATTGTCTATTTCAGGAGTAATTTCTATTGTATTTTCAAGCATATTTTTGGCAAAATTGGATAACCTGCAAATTTACCAAAATTGATTGCCAATTCAAAGGTGGGTTTTTAAATAAGCCTAAATTTTATTCTTTTCTTCAATGAATTATTTGAAATTAAATTATTTAGGCTATTCCAACTCCCAAATTCTTGAGTTGTTTAAAATGGCTTTTTAAAGCATCTATAAATGTAATATGATGATTATAGGGTACTTGGAATTCTTCAGCGGTTGATTTTACAATTTTTGAAATCTGTTTATAATGTACATGACAAATATTTGGGAAAAGATGGTGTTCAATTTGGAAATTGAGGCCACCGATGCACCATGAAAAAAAAGTGCTCCCATTTGCAAAATTGGAGGTAGTTCGCATTTGATGAATTGCAAAACTATTTTCCATATTGCTCGATTGTGTAGTTTCAAAAAAGTCGGTTTCTTCCAAAACATGGGCGCATTGAAATATGAGGGCTAGTATTTGCCCACATATTGCATGCATTAACAAAAAACCACATAATGATTGCCACCATGAAATAGGAGAAAATATTATCGGTAAAATCACAAATAGAATCAAATAGGCCAATTTTGCAATAAATATTTCAAAGGCAGCTTGACGAACTGATATGCCTTGCTCCTGCACTAAATTTTCTTTTCCGTATTTAATAGTTTGCTCAATATCCTTCCCCAAAAACCAGTAAAGCGACAAAATGCTATACAAAAATGGGGCATAAAAAATCTGGTATTTATGAAAGAACCTTAGTTTTTGATGGGGTGAAAGCCTCAATGTATTATTTTTTGAAATATCGTCGTCCATACCTTGAATATTGGTAAAAGTATGATGCAATACGTTATGTTGAATTTTCCAATTGATATGATAACCACCAATGAAATTGATTATAAGGCCAACAATATGATTGATTTTAGCATTTTTTGAATAGGAGCCATGGTTGGCATCATGCATAACTGATAGGCCAATACCCGACATACCTAAACCCATTAATATCCACATACTCAAATTGCTCCAAAAACTGGTCAATTGCCCAGAAACAATTAAAAAAAATGGGAGAAAATAAAGGCAACACATAAAAATAGATTTCAAAACCATTTCAGCATTTCCTTTTTTAGAGATATTGTTGATTTTAAAATAGTTGTTTACTCTTTTTACTACTTCTTTATAAAAGTCAGGATTGTTTTGAACATTAAATTTTACAGAATTATTTCGCATTAAATTTGAAGTTAGGCATTATTAATGCAATTTAAGAATAAAAACGGGCTATAAGTTTTATTTAATATTATAAAATGAATATTACGTGTGTTATAAGCATAGTATTTCTTTCCCCTTTTTTTTAAGAATATATTTTCGTATAAAATTTAAATCGAAATAATGTTATAAATTGGTATAAATTTTAAAATCCAACTTCAAATGAAAAACCAACTCGGTTATATTTTTGCATTTTTGATTTTAGCACAGTTTTCTTGCTCTAAAAAACCTGATGCAGGACCAGCTACGTCAAATACTCCTGTTGTTGTGGTGCCTCAAGTACCGATAGTTACTTCAATTGGCGACACACCAGAACCCACAAATGATAAAGAACTTTTAGAAAAAATTCAGAAAGAAACCTTCAAGTATTTTTGGAATTATGGCCACCCAGCCTCAGGTATGGCACGTGAAAGAACTAGTTCTCAAGACATTGTAACTTCGGGTGGAACTGGTTTCGGTATAATGGCTACAGTTGTAGCTGTAAATAGGAGTTGGGTTTCTCGCACTGAGGCAGTACAGAGATTAACCAGAATCTGTGATTTTCTATTAAAGGCCGACCGATTTCATGGTGTTTTCCCACATTGGTACAATGGTTCTGATGGTAAGGTAAAGGCTTTTAGCATAAAGGATGACGGCGGGGATTTGGTTGAAACTTCATTTATGATAGCTGGGTTATTAACAGCCAAGGAGTTTTTTACAGGCTCAGGCGCTGATGAATCTGATTTGAGAAAAAAGATTCAGGACATTTCTGATGCTGTAGAATGGAATTGGCATGTAAACAACGGTAAACTTTATTGGCACTGGTCACCAAAATATAATTTTGAGATGAATTTTCCATTGAAAGGTTATAACGAAACTCTTATCACTCACGTGTTAGCAATGGCTTCAAATAAATTTGCTATCAATAAGCAGATTTATAACGACACATGGAACATAAACAAGTTTCCTAGGGAATTTTATGGCTATAATTTAGATATGGGGGAAGCTAATGGAGGGCCTTTATTTTTCTCACATTATTCATTTTTGGGATTAGATCCAAAGCAGCTTTCTGACAAAAACACTTATTATTGGAACCACGCACTAAACCATACCATGATAAATAGAGGCTATTGTGTATATAAAGCACCTAAAGCTAATGGGTATTCTGAGGAGGTTTGGGGGCTAACTTCTAGCGATGAGCCTGCAGGGTATTCTGATCACTCACCCTCACGTGATAATGGCACCATAGCGCCAACTGCAGCACTTTCATCTTTCCCGTACACCCCTTTTTATTCAATGCAAGTTGCCAAAAACTTATATAAAAACAAGACAAAATATATGGGTTTTTATGGTTTTTTTGATGCATTCAATACCTCTTCCAATTGGGTTGCAAAAGATCATATTGCGATAGATCAAGGTCCAATAGTCGTAATGATTGAAAACTATAGAACAGGCCTTATTTGGAAACTATTTATGGGAATTCCTGAGATAAAATCGGCTTTAATAAAAATGGAGTTTGGCAACCCAACTTTTAAGGTTGGCTTTCCATTTATAGTGGCTGATGTTGAATCAAAATCCGTTGACTTGATGAAACACCCCGACTCAGGCCTTTATGAAATTGATTATTTTGCAGCAACAGGAAAAGTAAGTATTGATTTAATGTCGGCCGATGGCTTATCTGTTGAAAAGAATTTAGTTTTAAATCAGGACGCTTCGAATAGTTTGAAAAAAATAAGTTTTGACTCAAAAGTTGGCAATTACCAATTGAAACTACAAAATGAAGGAGTTAGTCAAAGTATTTTAATCAAGTTAAGATAGCTTATTCTTTTGAATCTTTTATTTCAGATTGCTTAATGCTCACTCTTACTTTTTTAATACGTTTATTGTCAGCAGAAATCACATTAAATTTATATTTTTCAAACTCAATTTCTTCACTAGCATTAGGCAAGCGCCCAAATAATTCTAACAATAAACCTGCCAATGACTCACTTTCACCAATAATCTGCTCAAAAGTATCAGAATCGATGTTTAGTATTTTGAAAAAGTCGTTCAAAGCTGTTTTAGCTTCAAATTCATAGGTATTATCATCTATTTTTTTGAAGTCAACAGACTCCTCATCGTATTCATCATGAATATCGCCGACAATTTCTTCGATAATATCTTCCATTGTTACTAAACCTTCTGTTTCGCCATATTCATTGACAACGATGGCCATATGCACTCTTTTTTCCTGAAAGTCGTAAAGTAAATCGTCAATTTTTTTGTTTTCTGGAATGAAAAATGGCGAATGCAATAATGGCTGCCATTCGAAATGTTCATCTTTGTCTATATGTGCAAGAAGGTCTTTCATGTATAAAATACCTTCTATTTTATCTATTTTATCTTTATAAACTGGCACTCTTGAATAGCCCGACTTATTTATTTTATCCATTAATTCATGAAAATTCCAGTCAAGGTCAAAAGCTGTAATGTCCAGCCTCGACCGCATGATTTGACGTGATGATGTGTTGCCAAAATTTACAACACCTTTTAAAATATCTTTCTCTTTTTCGGTAGTATCCTTCCCAGTTGTAATTTCCAAGGCATGATTAAGTTCCTCAGCAGTAATGTTATAGCCTTTTCTTTCAATACTATTTTCAAATAATCGTGATATACCTATTAGTAATGCCGAAATTGGTTTGAAAATAAATGTGGCAAACTCAACAATTGGCACAGTGAGTTTTGCAAAACGTAAATTGTTTTGATTGGCATAAACTTTGGGTATCAATTCCCCAAAAAATACAATTATAAAAGTGACACCAAAGGTTAATATTATGGTGGTAATGGTGCTATCTTTTGAACCTGTTGCACTGTAAGTAAGCACTGATGCTAAGACGATAAAGGTAATATTTACCAAATTGATAAAAATCAATAAAGTTGCCAAAAGCCTTTGAGGATTATCCAGAAGCCTTACTATGGCTCTTTCGGCACTATTTTCGCTTTCCCGGCAGCGGGCTCTTTCCTCACTTGTTAATGAGAAGAAAGCAACCTCAGACCCAGATATAATGGCATTGAGAATTAACAACAATACTAAAACTCCAATATTTATTGCATAGTATGGAATAGAGTTAGCGGCTTGGATAAAACCAAATGGCTTGAAAAAAAGCAAAAAATAGGTTAGACTTGCAGCAAAGGCCATTAATTTTTTATAAGGTGAAACTATTTTTGAATTTAAAATGGCAAATCATCTTCATCACTTTCAGCCATTATTGGCGGCAATGGCTCAGGAACAGTATTTGCTGGTATATTTATATTAGAATTTACCATTTGCTTCGCAGCAATTGGTACAGATGGCTGGTCGGCTGCTTCGTTTCGCCTATTACCCAAAAGCGTTAGATTGGTGCCTCGAATACGCATAGTAGTGCGGTTATTCCCGTCTTTATCTTGCCACTCTTCTGTTCTTATTTTACCTTCAATATAGGCAGTATCGCCCTTTTTTAAGTATTGTTCGGCTATTTTGGCCAAATTATCCCAAAGCTCAATTCTATGCCATTCGGTTTGCGTGATGCGCTCCCCATTTTTAGTATACGATTCGGAAGTGGCCAAATTAAATCGGGCAGTACAAGAGCCACTCTCAAAATATTTCATTTCAGGGTCGGCACCTAAATTCCCAATTAATATAACTTTATTTACGCCAGCCATGTTTTTATTTATTCAGTTATAAAAAAATTATTCTTAAAGCAAACCTACAAAATAATTTGGACTCCATACCAGTTTGCATATAAGATTTAACTAATTACCCTTAGATTTTTCATGCTTTAAACTATAAATTTATTTATAAAATTGGCAATAACTATTGGCTTTGGGAGTAGCTCTATTTCGGCTGGGGAATAAAAGTTTTCTATATTTTTACTAAAAAAAGAATCAGTATTACTAGAAGCATTAATTCTTATAAAACTAATAAAAAGATTTTGATGTGTTAATTGGTGTCGAAACTCTTCAGAAACAAAACTAACAGTAGCTTTTTTAATTATATCAGGCATAGATTTATCTTCCAAAAGCTCTTCTATTGGCGATGTGCTGTTTTTTTCAATAAGGTAAAAGTCAAATAGGCCCTGCCAAATATCTCGGAGCTCTCTTTTTTTCAAATAGTATTTATTGTCTTTTTCAAAAATAAAATAATAAAAATA
>JANMZR010000083.1:0-1720 GCA_031383555.1 Cytophagaceae bacterium
ATGAAAAAATTAATTTTAGTGGGTTTATTAACTACCCTAACACTATCACTGTATGCTCAAACTGATGCTGATAAGCAAATTATTGAAGGCTATAAAAAGGCCAAAGAGAAAAGTGATAAAGATATTACAAATCCAAAAACAAACATTAAGGCTAAAACTTGGTTAGATCGTGCTCAAGCTTATGAAACTATCGCTTTATATGCAATTTCTGCTGATTCAAGTGCTCCTGTAGTAGCAATGGAAGCTTATAAAAAAGCTATTGAATTAGACACCAAAAATGGCAAAATAGGTTCAATTGGTAAAGATGCCCAAACGGGATTATCAGGTAAGCTTTTACATGATAGTTTCTTACAAGCAGGGGCTAGTTATTATTCAAAACAGGGGTATTTAAAAGCTCAAACCTATTTTAAAGAAGCAGCGGCTATTGATCCAAAAGACTCAGTTGCAACAATGTATTGGGGTGTTTCATCACAACAACTTCAAGATGACAATGGAATCATAGAAGCGTATGAAAAACATTTAGGGCTTGGAGGAGCTGACCCAATTGTTTTTTATGCACTATATACATCCTATAAAAAGCTAAAAAATGATGAAAAAGCTTTGGCCATATTATCAAAAGGAATTGAGAAAAATCCAGATAATAAAGACTTAAAAGCAGAAAAAACCAATTACTATATTTCCTCTGGTAAAATTGGTGATGCTATTAATTCTTTAAAAGAAATGATAGAAAAGGATCCGAAAAATGTAAGCAATATATTGAATTTGGCAATTTTGTATGACAATGCTGCGGCCACTATTAATAGTGAAATAAAGAAAATGAGTGACCAAATAGGCCAAGGGTCTGATGTTCATGAAAAGTTCGAATCGAAGACTTCTCAAGTACAAGCCTATACTGATGAAAGAAATAAGTTGAAAGATCAATTGAAAAAACAACCAAAAAATGTCGATATAAAGCGAAGATTAGGGGAAGCTGAAAACTTTTTGAAAGAACTAATTGAAGTTTTGAATAAACTAAAAGCTGAAATGGCAGAGGAAGATGCAAAAAAGGTAAATATTGCAGAACTAAAAAGTAAAATTGATGCATTAAGCACTAAAAGAGATATTGAAAGAGGTTTTGCTATGGAGAACTATAATAAAGCCTTGGCAATTGAACCCAAAAATTATGATGCCAATTTTAATCTTGGAGTTATTAATTTCAATGAAGGGGTAGAATTAAAAAGACCCTACGACAATTTGAATCCTACTTCAGCAGAGTTTAAAAACAATGGCAAAGCCATGGAGGAAAGCTTTATGTTTAAGTTCAAGCAGGCAATGCCATATTTTGAAAATGCATTTGAAGCAAGAAAAGATGATGTAGATTCCAAAGAAAGTCTAAAAAATATTTATAGAATCCTGAAAATGGAAGATAAATTGAAGGCCTTAGGCGAATAATTTTAAAATAAACAAACACAAAAAAGGGAATGAATTGTCATGATTCATTCCCTTTTTTTGTAAATATCGCTACAAAAAAATCGAAGGTCTTAGTCCTATAAAAATTAAAATCAAGTTTCATTTTAGTAAAATGGGTCTTTTTTTAGAAATATTGTTAAAAATAGTATTCATTTTATTAAATTTTGAACTTTAATTATATTTTTTTTAGCTATATTTGAATTCACTTTTTTATAATTATATCAATCGAAATTATTTCTAATTTAACTATCAAAACAAAATAGTTTTTTTT
>JANMZR010000105.1:0-4197 GCA_031383555.1 Cytophagaceae bacterium
CAAATTGGCTAGTAAATATCCTGCGGATTTGGGAGAGAAAGAATAGAATAAAAAGCAAGCATTGCTAAAAAGATCACCGACTTTAAAAAAAAATAGCCATCCTTGTATGAGTCCTGACAAACATTTTTGTGCTTCTTTCAATAACTAAATAAAGCATGTGAGTACACAAACTTCAGTTCCAGCTTAATGCAATGCTATCCATCTTTTGTAATTAACTTCCCCAAAAGTTTTTCAATTTGAGCTTCGGTACCAAGCGAACTGTATTTTATTTTCCTATCTTTGGTAAGCCCTGTTTGTTTGCAGCAATTAGATTTGTACTCCATAAAAGCTTTTAAATTATTAACGAAATTAAAATGTAATTTACATTCAATATCAATTCATCATGAAAAAATCTTATTTGATTATCTTCCTTTTTTTGTGCCATTTCTGCACTATTGCACAAAAAGAAAATAAGCTGTCAACAATAGTTACCATCAAAAATGGAATCATTGAAGGAACTACTAACCCTACTGGTGAGATTAAAATTTTTAAAGGTATTCCATTTGCTGCTCCTCCAGTGGGCAATCTTCGATGGAAAGAGCCTCAACCAGCAGCAAAATGGGAAGGAATAAAGCAATGTGTTGAGTTTGGTCCAAATCCTATTCAAAGTACAGCTTCTGGTCGCAATAAATTAGGCGAAAATGTTAGTGAAGATTGTTTATCATTAAACGTTTGGACTGGTGCAAGGTCATTAAAGGAAAAAAGGGCAGTTTTGGTTTATATTTATGGCGGAGGGTTCTATGCTGGTAGCGGCTCACGAAGACACTTTGATGGCGAAGCTATGGCTAAGAAAGGGGTGATTTTTGTTACCTTCAATTATCGGGGTGGTCATTTTGGTTTCTTAGCTCATCCTGAGCTAACACAAGAATCAAGTTTAAATACTTCTGGCAATTATGGGATTCACGATATGATTGCCGCTTTGCAATGGATTAAGGAAAATATTGCTGCCTTTGGCGGTGACCCCAATAATGTTACCATTGAGGGACAGTCTGCTGGAGCATTTGCTATAAACTTTTTGACTTCTTCTCCCATCGCCAAAGGACTTTTTCACCGTGCCATAGCCCAAAGTGGTGGCAGGTTCTATGAAAGCCCGCTTGGTCGAAAAATTAATACATTAAAAGTCGCTGAACAAGTGGGTATTACTTTTGGAAATGCTTTGGGTTGTAAATCAATAGCAGATTTACGTGCCAAGTCTGCTACCGATATATTAAATGTAAAAGAAGGAACCAGTTTACCAATTATTGATGGTTATCTGATTACTGAGAAATTTTCAGACACATACGCTAAAGGACTCCAAAGCGATGTTCCGATTTTGGTTGGCTGGAATGAAGATGATGTTTCTGCAATGCCTAAGTCCGTAACAAAAGAGCAGTATAAGAAAAATGTGGAAAGCCGTTTTGGAGCATTGTCCGAAGAGGTTTTTAAATTATATCCATGCACAACGGATGAAGAAGCAAGCCGCTCTCAAGAATATATGATTAGAGACGAATTCTGTGCAATTCAAGGCTATACTTGGGCAAAAACACAAACAAATACGGGTAAGGCAAAAGCTTATATATATAATTTCAACAGAAAGGCACCTTCTAAATCAAAAGTTGACCGATTAAGAGCGTCACACACCGATGAAGTAGCTTATGCTTTAGGTAATTTAAATAAGTTTGACAATCCTAATGATGATGTTTTGGGTAAGTTTGGAACGCCTTGGGAAGATATTGACTTTGAAATTTCAAACAAAATGTCAGACTATTGGACAAATTTTGCCAAAACAGGTAATCCAAACGGGAAAGGCTTACCAAAATGGGAATCTTATGACGTTAAAAATGAAAACGTATTGGTGATTGATAAAGTAATTGAATCAAAAACGCTTCCAACTAAAAAGGAGATGCTATTTTGGGAAAAATATTTCGCATCAATTAATGAGACAAAATAAACTTTGTAGACCAAAGTTGGCAACTGCACCAACAAGAAATTGGCGGTTCAGTACTACGCAGACACATTTTGGTTAATCAAAGTTTGGTTCTTTATCCCAAGCCGAGCCTCCCTTTTTCAGGGGACTCGGCGTTATTTGATTTAAATAAAAGCCGCAAGAACAAAGTCTTCACACCGAAAATCTCAGAGTCCTCTTGTAAGCTTCCCATTTTTAATACAAGTTATAAGTAGCCTTTTCTTTTCAATTTACTATGGGTTTAGTCAAAGAATTTAGCGTAACGGAGCCCCCCTAAATTCTTATTCTTTTCTTTATTTTTTTATCGGACAATAATAGAATTAAGAATATTTTATTATCTTGTCGTATATAATATTTTCCACAATCAGCTTTATGCAAAAAACTAATTTAAAAAATATGAAAAAAATCATTATTGCCATTTGCCTGCTCTGTTTAGGTATTAAAGCCAAAAGTCAGTATGAAACCATGAGCCCCATTGCCGGTGCTAAAATGTATTTCTCCGACAAGCCTTTTAACAATAATCATGATGGCAGTAAAACTTCTTTTAAATCTAGCGACTTTATTTATGGCCGTATAGAACTTGATAACCAGACCCTATTGGAAGCTTTTAAAATGAGCAATATTAAAACAAAATATTACTACCTGCGGTTTTGGGTATGCTCTTATAAAAACGGCGAGCAGCAGGGCTCCAAAAACTCCTGGGAATACCTGCTTATAAAAAATGAAGACGATATAAAAAAGAACTTCCTCAATTTTGATATATTACCTAGCCCAACGGCAGCTACAAGTGCCATGTGCGGCCTGGAAGATTTTTCCAGCAATATTGCAGGAGGCCCTCTTTATTTTATTGTTAACCAGTCATCATTTCCGGAAGATGGTGAATACAGTATACAGGTAAGATTGTTTTTAGAATCAGTTGACGGTTGGGGTAAACCGCAGGACTTTGAAAAATGGCCCGAAGTGAAAGATGAATTTAAATTCAATTTTAATGCTGGAGATATACAAGCCCTTAAAAAAAATGGAGAGGCTGGTGATGAACTTGTCCGTAAGAATACTTTTCGCCTGAGTAAATTACCCGATTATTTTTCAAAACCAAATACCCTTGGCGATCCATTACTTAGCAATGCAAATATAAGTGCCGTATTAAAAAGAGACCTGCCTTCGGGTAATATGGCACTGATAAAATTTGCCGTGGGTAGTTATACGGGTGCTTTGTGGCAGGTAGAAAAAAATGACCTGGGCCTTATTCTTCGGCGCTTTGTTACACCCGATATAAAAATTGCTTACAAGTTTCAGGACGATTGTTATGTTGGTTTCGCCCGGTTTTGGCAGGAGTATGTTGGCGGAGGAAAATATGGGCCATTGATAGTAGGCAGAAGAAGCTGTAACAACTGTGGCGATAAGATAGATTGCAACTTGGTAAAATAAACCAGTATCAAAATGAATTAATGTTTAAACAGGGGTATTAAAAATATCCCTGTTTTTATTTCATCACAACTTTGTAAATAACTTCATCATTAAAAACCCAAAGCTTAGTATAAAACTTACATACTCCAGTTTATTAAAAGGCGACCGTAATAAAAGAAAGAACCGTAGCGGTAAATAAAAAAAACAGGCAAATAATGGCCAGGTAGGGGGCCGCCATAAAGCCTAGTTGCCAATGCTGTAGAGCCATCAACGGATCCAGTAAAACGAAATATAGTGTAAGAACGATTAGGTCGAGTAAAAATTTGTCCCAGTTCATTTTTGAGGCAACAATATTAAGCGTGGGTAAAGACATAGGCATTCGTGGTTTATGTGAGTGATATTGCTAAAATTCTATTTTACCTTTTATAAAAAGCAATGTGGATAATGCCAGTGTTATCCCAAAAGATATAAAGGCAGACTGATATTCACCTCCTTCCAAAAGTGAAATGGGAAAAATGAAGAGCACAGCTGTTACCCATAATAGTATAATTACACTCCACCGGGTAACCTCGTTTTTAACTACTGAATATCCTATTGCTTTTGAATAACTCAATATGCCGGCAAAAACACCGCCTACACCAAAAGTTACCGCAAAAGCGGCAGTCGAATAAAAGCGGGAAAAGAATACCGCTAAAACAATATCAAACAAACTGGTAAGTGTAAATATGGTGATCATGCCACCCAGGCCTATTAGAAGTGAAAAAAGCCGGTTAGTAAAATTCATGAAACAATATATAATTTTTTTG
>JANMZR010000169.1:0-13845 GCA_031383555.1 Cytophagaceae bacterium
CAAATCAATTAAGCAAATTAGGTGAATGGGAAAACTTCCAGCTGGGTGTAAACTCAATAGATTTTTCAACAATGAACCAAAACTTGATAAACTCTATGCAGCTTCAGTTTTCATATAATTTTGATGATCGTATAAGAATAAGTCATAGCCGGAATGGATTTACTGGTAATAATAATACTCAAAATACCAATAACTATGGCAACCTTATTGGTGACTGGTCATTGGAATGGCTAATCACAAAAGATGGCCAATTACGCCTTAAAGGTTATAATAGAAACACACCAAATGCATTGCAAAATATTGCATTGAGTAACTATATTACGTCTTATGGGGCAAGTTTGGTATATACAAAAAGCTTCAATTATTTATTTGGTGGTAAGCGGAAAAAGCCAGGCTTGGTAAATGACGAAGTTGTAATGAAATAAATGGAATATTTAATGAGATATCGAATAACTTTTAAATCGTTATTTAATTGATTTATCGGTAAACACTGAAACACGTTAGCCAAAAACAATCGCACTTCCTTTATATTGAATTACTAATGAAATATTAAAATAAAATGAAAAGCATAATTATTATTTTCACTTTCTTGTTAATTTCCTTTGTATCGTTCGGGAAATATAATGGACTTGAAATAAAGGAAATTGACAGGAAAAATCAATCTTTTATAAATAATGCAACCAAATCAGAAACGCTATCTCAAAAAGGTAGAAAAACTAAAGATGGCCGTTATAAGCGTAAAAAAGGATTTATGTGGGGACTTTTCAAAAGTAAAAAAGAGTGTGATTGTCCTAAAAATTGATTAAAGTAAAACTTAAAACTTCATCAAATTATTTACTGATAATAAACTTGTGAAGGTGAAAATAATATTAGTTTGATTAAATTTGGTTAAATTATCATAATGATATTTATATAATTACAATCAAATTACAAATGCATAAAAAAATCACCTTTATAGTTTTATTTTTTACCACAACCATCCAATCATTTTCACAAACAGGCCAAACTGTTCGTGGGAGAATAACAGATTCATTCACCAATAATCCTATTTCCGGTGCCTCAATATCTATAGTAAATACTAAATTAGGGAGTAGTACAGATACGGAAGGAAATTATATAATTAGCAATGTACCTTCAGGGCGCTACCGAATTAAAATTAGTTCAATAAACTACACTGAAGGTATTGTCTATGAGCTGGTGGTTGATTTGAGCAAGGAAAAAATTGCTGATTTCAAGCTCCAAGAAAAGGCAAATAATTTAGCTGAAGTGATTGTGCATCCAATAAATTCTGGAACTATAAATCCAACCAGTAGTCGTACTTTTACAGTTGAAGAAACCCAAAGATTTGCCGCTTCTTTTTACGATCCAGCCCGGTTAGTGGCTTCATTTCCAGGTATTACAACAACTAACGATCAAGGCAATAATATTTCAGTTAGGGGCAATTCGCCAAATGCTTTAGTTTGGCGACTCGAAGGTGTAGAAATTGTAAACCCAAATCACTTAACAAACGCTGGTACCATTAACGACCGTCCAATGCAAAATGGTGGTGGCACTATTGTATTGTCAGCTCAAATGCTAGACAATTCTCAGTTTTTATCGGGCGCTTTTTCGCCAGAATATGGTGGTTCTGTTGCTGGTTTGTTCGATATGCGACTTCGAAAAGGTAATAATAAAAAAAGAGAATATACTGTACAAGCTGGCTTTTTAGGTGTTGACTTATCGGCAGAGGGCCCTTTTTCTAAAAATAGTAAAGCTTCTTATTTATTAAATTATCGTTATTCATTTACTGGCTTATTAAATGCTTTTGGTGTACCACTTGGCGATGAGAAAATTGCCTTTCAAGATATTGCATTGAATATTAGTTTACCTTCTAAAAAAGCAGGAAATTTCACACTATTTGGAATTTATGGAGCAAGTTCCAATGATTTTGAAATAACAGATGAAAGCAAAAAAATATTTGCCAAAGACTATTCTTCAATAAATTTTAATGCAAAATTTATAACATTTGGCGCCACACATGAAATTTCATTTGGCAAAAAAGCAAGCCTTCGTTCTGTTATTGCATTGTCGGAAAAGCAAAATAATCGGTCAGAATTGGAATATTCGAAAAGGGTTTCGTCTTATTCTGGGCCAATTTTTGATAATCTTTCAAACCAGAGAACTTCGTTTAACACGACCTTAAATTATAGAATATCAAGCACAAATAGATTAAAAATCGGACTTTCAATTGCAAATATTAACGACCAGTCGGCTCATGGTGACCTTTCAAAACCTAGCCCTTATTATTTGGCTAAAATAGATGGATTGTTATTTCAACCCTTTATTAATTTTCAATCGAATGTAACATCAAAAATAGCCTTGAACCTAGGCCTTTATTATCAAAAACTTACTGCTAATAATACTGAATCGGTTGAGCCAAGGTCTAGCTTAAGCTATAAAATTAATGAGAAAAATAATTTAACATTTGCGTATAGTTTGCAAGGGCAAATGCAATTGGTAGCAGCATATGGCCCCGAATCAAACCCTGGCTTTATTCCTGAAAATAGGAATTTGAAATTTTCGCAAGCGCACCATTATGTAGTGAGTTACAATAAAATTTTTAGTAAAAACACCCATTTTAAGACTGAAGTATTTTTGCAAAACCATTTTAATGTGCTTACTACTAAAACCAAAAGCCCTCTTTCAGGAATGAATTTG
The DNA here is from genome assembly GCA_031383555.1 of Cytophagaceae bacterium. Classification (GTDB taxonomy): domain Bacteria; phylum Bacteroidota; class Bacteroidia; order Cytophagales; family Spirosomataceae; genus JANMZR01. The sequence continues at coordinate 2,698 of JANMZR010000169.1, forward strand.
ATTGATGAATATCAGTTAACTGTGCCTCTAAATAATGTAGGTACAGCAACAAACAAGGGGATTGAGCTTTCAATAGAGAAATATTTTCAAAAAAAATACTACTATTTGGTGTCAACAACTCTTTATGATGCAAAATATAAAGGGTCAAATGGTATTGAAATTAACTCCAGATTTAACGGGAAATATGCGGCCAATTTCACAGCTGGTAAAGAATGGGATTGGAATAAAAAAAGTAAAAATAGAGTGATAGGAGTTAATGTGCGAGGTATTTTTCAAGGGGGCTATTCCGAATCACCCATTGATGTTGAATCTTCGAGGTTTTTCCAACGATCACTTTCTTTTAATAATACTGAGAATATTTTTTCAGTAAAGTTGCCTGACTATTCTCGATTTGACTTGCGCTTGAGTGTTAAAAAGCAAAAACCAAATTACACAAGAATACTATCATTGGATATTCAAAACGTTACTAATCACCTCAATACCGCCTATTTTTATTTTGATTGGGCACAAAACAAAGTGATTGAAAAAAAACAGTTAGGCATGATTCCTGTGTTGAATTGGAGGGCTGAGTTTTAAATTTAAAATCAATTATTTCCAAAAACGAATAATTAGTATTTCAATTGCTAAAAAAAATAGGGCAGCAATCACAAAATATTTCCAAATATATTTTCCTTGGCTAATAGAGGCATACTCTTTGGCAAATGCATTGGCATTTACTTGGTCAAGAATCTGAATATTTTTGTTTTTTGCGAAAGTATTTTTGAGCTCTTCGTTTGAATATCTTTCTATCAACGATTCACGATTGCTATAGTTAATAGCTAATATTTTTTGAATATTATTGCCAACCAAAAGCTCGTAAAACCCTGCAAGAGCACCTTTATTGCCATCAAATTCATTCGATTTTGGTAATTCTATATTTATTTCATTACCAAAAACTCTTTGAATTGGAATCATTTCAATATCATCTTTTCTTAATTTCACCAAAGTTTTTTCATTATAGGTTTTATCTTCTATAGCAATTGATTGCTCGTCAAAGCGAAAAGCAAGTTGGCTCGACTTAATACTCATGGCCGCCAGTTTATATAAAATTGGTATGAATAGTGCATTTTGGGTTATGTTTCCAAAACTTTCGTCAAGAGGGGAGGCCATTAAAAAAACCGAGGCCTTGTTTGCTTTTGTATAAGTAAGGTAATTTTGCGACCCTTTGGTTTTAAGTATTGGTTCGCCAATAGTTTGCCAACTTAAAAGTTCTTTGGTCGTTGGCATTAAAAGTCTATCTTTTATTTTTGTCGACTCAAAAATATCTTTATAAAAAATACTCTCTTTATTTGGCTCAGCAAGCGGCTTTAATTCTCTATTTTGCAATTCATTTTTCCGTATATTTCTTATGCCGAATTGACCCAAAAGTGATGAGTAACTTGTTAAATCAGGGTTATTAGCTGGAATTACTAAAATAGAACCTCCATTTGTTAAGAAATTTTTTATAGCCTCAAAAGCGTTTGGATTGAAATATTCAATTCCCTCAACAACCAATAAATCTGCATTTTTTAACAATCCAAAGTCAACATTAAAAATAGGAAAATTACTATATTTAAACAAACTATCGTTTGAGAAAGCATTTTTCAGGTAAAAGTTTTGATTTGTGTTATTGTTTAGGTGAATGATATTGATGGTTGGTGAGGCATTTATCACGAAATAGTATTCATTATCAAAAGAAACGGGATTGTCTTCAAAATTTATTTTTCCCTTTAAATTTCCACCTTGGTTTATAGTGAAATCAAAATGAATGGTTGAGCTTCCATTTGGCTCTATTTGGGCAGGAATAGAATTCATTTGTATGTTACCCAAAACCAGCTTTACTGGTATATTTTTTACAGGTTTTCTCCCACTATTTTTAAGTCTAACGTTTAATCCATTGGCTTGCATTTTTCTTATAAAGGGATTATCGAGCCAAACAGAGTCCACGTAAATATTAGAATTTTCGGCTTGAGTGCTTGGCACAATATATATTTTATTAGTTTTGTCATTTGCAATTTTATCAAGGCTGCCAACTGTACTTTTTTGAAAATCAGACAATAGAAAATAATTATTTTGGGTACTGGCACTATTTTTTTCTGCTATACCTTTTTGTCTCTCAAAAATATCTGAAATTGACCTTACCGCACCCGATGTTTCCAGTTTTGAGGCTTCATTTTTAAGCTCAATGGGGTTAAAATTTTTATAATCAGTACTTGTAAAATCGTTGGTAATTAACTGATTTTTAGAAGATTTAGGTAATTCGCTTGCCAACTTTTCCACTTTTTTTATGGCATTATTTAAAGCAGAAACATTATCTGCCTCATTTTGCATACTTGCACTATTGTCGACATATACACTAGTAATAGCTCTTCCGTCGTTATTTGAGCCGATTTTTGAAGGAATAAAGGGCTGGGCAAAGGCAATGACCAAGCTCGAAATAAACAATATTCTACTTGCCAAAATGAGCCATTGTTTTAACCTTAAAAAAGTTTTAGCTTGGGTATTTACTGTTTTTAATAATGAAATATTGGAAAAATTTACCTTTTTTACCCTTCTAAAATTGAAAAGATGAATAATAATTGGAATTGAAATAGCCAAAAGTGCCCATAATAGGCTTGGATTCAGAAAGGTCATTAATTCTATATTTTTTTTGTAAAGTTAAATCCTAATGGGCAAAGTGGCAATAGACAATTTTGAAAAAGAAAGCACTTTAGGTGTTTTTCGGAAAGGATAAAGCCAAATTTATTTGCAATTCCAATTAAAAATTACTAATTTTGTCCTGCAAATATCACTATCCAAAAATTGTTATTTGCCATGAGTTTAGACCAATCCAAATTCCTTTTTGAAGCACTTACTTACGATGATGTGCTTTTGCTTCCTGCTTATTCAAATGTATTGCCACGTGACGTTGAAACTACAACTCGACTTACAAAAAATATTTATTTGAATATTCCATTAGTTTCAGCCGCAATGGATACAGTTACTGAGTCTGATTTGGCTATAGCGATGGCACAGGAAGGCGGGCTTGGTTTTATTCATAAAAATATGAGTGCACAAGCCCAGGCCGACCAAGTAAGAACCGTAAAGCGCTCAGAATCAGGTATGATACTCGACCCAATTACCCTCAATGAGGGTAAAATATTAGCCGATGCTCATAAAATTATGAGAGAATTGAAAATTGGCGGAATACCCATTGTAAATAATGAGAATGTTTTAATAGGAATTATTACAAATCGTGATTTGCGTTTTCAAGCGGATATGCAAAAGCCAGTTACCGAAATAATGACTACCAAAAATTTGATTACAGCAGAAGAAGGTACCACGCTCGATGAAGCTGAAAAAATATTGCAGCAACATAAAATTGAGAAACTACCAATTGTCGATAAAAATTTCAAACTAACTGGTCTTATTACCTATAAGGATATTTTAAAGAAAAAAAGCCATCCTAATGCTTGTAAAGACGACTTCGGCAGGCTTAGAGTTGGTGCCGCCGTTGGTGTTACCCCTGATATTTTAGATCGAGTGGCTGTATTAATAAAAGCTGGGGTTGATGTAATAAGTATAGATACAGCTCATGGGCACTCTTTTGGAGTAATTGATACTTTAAAAACAGTGAAAAAACATTTCCCGAATTTAGAGGTAATTGTAGGAAACGTGGCCACAGGTGAAGGCGCAAAAGCCCTTGCCGATGCGGGTGCCGATGCCGTTAAAGTGGGTGTTGGTCCAGGAAGTATTTGCACAACACGTATTATTGCAGGTGTGGGTATGCCACAGCTCACAGCTGTGTATGAAGCTGCAAAAGCACTTAAAGGCAGTAATGTGCCAATAATTGCCGATGGGGGTATTCGTTTTTCAGGTGATATTGTAAAAGCAATAGCTGGTGGTGCCAGCAGTATTATGATCGGTTCACTTTTGGCAGGTACAGACGAAGCACCAGGTGAAGTTGTAATTTATGAAGGCCGAAAATTCAAAACCTACCGAGGTATGGGATCTATTGAAGCCATGGAAGACGGCTCCAAAGACCGTTATTTTCAAGACGCTGAGGACGATATCAAAAAATTAGTTCCCGAAGGAATTGTTGGCCGAGTGCCTTTCAAAGGTAAAGTCGGGGAGGTTTTATACCAATTGGTGGGTGGCCTTAAAGCAGGAATGGGCTACTGTGGTGCCAAAAATATTGAAAGATTAAAAGAAGCCAAATTTGTGAAAATAACTGGTGCTGGCGTAAAAGAAAGCCATCCTCATGATATTGCAATTTCAAGAGAAGCGCCAAATTATAGTTCAAAATAGGGTAAAAGTTTGAAAATTTGCGAGTTTGGAAGTTTTACAATTTGCGGGAATGAAAGTTTAACAAACCAACTATTTAAACTTACAAACTAACAAACTCTAGAAAAAACTGACAAACATTCAAACTAAAAAAAATGGCCGTTCACAACGATACTGGCAAACGAGGCGAAGAATTGGCAGCCAATTATTTGGAGGAAAAAGGCTTTGAAATTATCGAAAAAAATTACCGCTGGAAACGTTACGAAATTGATTTAATAGTAAAAAAAGAACCTTTTTTAATTTTTGTAGAAGTAAAAACCAAAACCAATACCACTTTTGGTTTTCCTGAAGACGATGTTACCCCACAAAAAGCCAATCAAGTAATGGCAGCCGCAGAAGAATATGTTTATGCAACAGGCTGGAAAAAAGAAATTCGTTTTGATATTGTAGCTATAGTTATTAAAGGTCAATCTGTTGAAATTGACCATATTGTGGATGGGTTTTATTGATTAATAGCCCCGCTTAATGGGAGAGGGGTTGGGGTCAGGTTTTTAAAATATAAATATTGACGAGCCAATTGTTTTTAATTTAACTTTCCATATTAAATTATTCCAGATTACTTTCTTCTTATTCCAATCATACCCATCACAGCAAAGAATTCATTTTTCCATATATATCATTATATTTGTTACAAAAAAAATCTAAACAATATTCTCGAGAAATGGAAAATATCAATCGTCGCAAATTTCTTTTCAACACAGCAGCAGGCATTGGCCTAAGTACTTTGGCTGCTTATGGTTTTGATACAAGTCCCAATGCCAAAACCCTAAAAGTAGCACTTATCGGCACAGGTTGGTATGGCAAGTCCGACCTTTTTAGGCTTATTCAAGTAGCTGATGTAGAGGTAATTGCACTTTGTGATGTCGATAAAAATATATTAGATGCGGCTGCCAAATTGGTGGCAACTCGCCAAAAATCAAAAGCAACTCCAAAACTTTATGGCGACTACCGAAAGCTATTAAAAGAAAATCAATTGGATTTGGTGCTAATAGGAACGCCTGACCATTGGCATGCACTTCAAACTATTGAAGCCGTAAAAGCAGGAGCCCATGTTTATGTGCAAAAACCAATTTCGGTGGATGTGATGGAAGGTGAGGCCATGGTAGCCGCTGCTCGTAAATATAAAAAAGTGGTGCAAGTCGGTACTCAACGCAAGAGCACTCCGCATTTAATTGAGGCCAAGAAAAACATTGTGGATAAAGGTCTTTTGGGCCGTATAAAACATGTTGAGATGTGCTGTTATTACCCTATGCGCAACAACACAAACCCGCCGCCAGAGCCAATTCCAGACTTTTTGGACTATGAAATGTGGACGGGACCAGCTCCCATGCGCCCCTACGACGGTATCCCACATATACGTTGGTGGCGTGCACACATGGAATACGGCAACGGTATCATTGGTGATATGTGTGTGCATATGTATGACACCGTTCGTTGGATGTTGAAGTTGGGCTGGCCTAAAAAAATATTTTCAGAAGGCGGCATTTATATGAACAAAGAGGCCAAATCGAATATTTCGGACACTCAAACCGCTATTTTTGAGCATGATGAATTGAATTGTGTTTGGACGCACCGAAGCTGGGGCACAGCACCCAACCCAGAATATGGTTGGTCGTTTACATTGTATGGTGATAAAGGCACACTTTGGGGCAGTACCATGAAATATGACTTTATTCCGGTCGATCCTAAAGGCGAAAAATTACATATGGATGTGATCTATGAAAAGGAAAAATATCCAGAAGACCTCACTGAGGAGCGTATTGAGCTCAATGCGGCGCCCGCAACTCGCCTGCATATGAAGGATTTCCTCAATGCAATCGACACCAATACATTGCCCGTGGCCGATATTGAGCAAGGTCATATTTCCACTGCATGTTGCATTTTGGCAAATATCTCTTTGGAATTAGGTCGACCAGTTTCCTATGACCCCATTACCAAAACTGTGAAAGGCGATAAACAAGCAACTGCTTTATTATCAAGGAAATACCGTGGGCCTTGGGTGCATCCAGATTATAGAAAGGTTTAATAAATTCTTTTACAATTTAGTTTAATAAACGCTGGTCTACATTTGCAATCTCGGCTACAGATGAAAAGGATTTGTAATCCGAATAAAGAATTACTAAAAGTTTTAAAAATCTGAACATTTTTATGAAAAAAATATTTTTTTCTCTAGTAATTTTTATTGGAATTTGTTTTATAGCTTTTAAGCCTAAAACTCAAAAACAGCCTAATATTGTATTTATCATGGCCGATGACCATGCTTATCAGGCTATTTCTGCCTATAGCAACAAACTCACCCAAACACCAAATATCGATAGGATAAGTAAAGAGGGAATGCTTTTCACCAATGCCTGCGTTACCAATTCTATTTGTGCACCTTCAAGGGCTGTTATACTCACAGGAAAGCACAGCCATATTAATGGAAAAATTGATAATAACTTTCCATTTGATACCTCAAACGTTACTTTTCCCCAAATTCTTCAAGCTAATGGATACCAAACAGCCATGTTCGGGAAACTACATTTTGGCAATAACCCGAAAGGATTTGACGAATTCAAAATTTTACCTGACCAAGGGCATTATTATAATCCTGATTTTATAACAAAAAAAGAAGGCAATAAAAAAATAATGGGCTATGTTACAGATATTATTACGGATATGACTCTCAATTGGCTAAAAAACGAAAGAGACCATGATAAGCCCTTCTTTTTGGCCTATCTGCATAAAGCACCTCATAGAGAATGGATTCCCGCTGAGCGACATTATAAAGATTTTATCAATAAAAAATTTCCAGAACCAGCCACCCTTTTCGACAATTACGAAGGGCGGGGTCGGGCATCTAAAGAGCAAGAAATGAATCTATTAACCCATATGAATTGGGCTGGTGACTCCAAAATTTTCCCTGAAAATATGGATAAATTGGGCATTAAAGAATCGCATAGCTATGATAAACAATTTTATAATAATACAATTGGTAGAATGGATCCTAACCAAAGGAAAGTTTGGAATGAAACTTATGGTAAAATGAATGATGAATTTGTAAAAAAATATCCTTCAATGACCGAAAAAGATAAAATGAGATGGCGTTATCAACGTTATATGCAAGATTATCTTGGCACTATTGCAGCAGTTGATGAGGGAGTGGGCAAAGTATTGGATTTTTTAAAACAAAATGATCTTGATAAGAATACAATAATAGTTTACACATCTGACCAAGGCTTTTATTTGGGCGAACATGGCTGGTTTGATAAGCGCTTTATTTTTGACGAATCATTTAAAACTCCACTTTTGGTGAAATGGCAGGGTGTAATTAAGCCTGGTTCAAAAAACTCGCAAATGGTTCAAAATTTAGACTTTGCGCAAACATTTTTGGAAGCGGCAGGTATAAAAGCACCAAGTGATATGCAAGGCGAAAGTCTTTTACCTATTTTTAAAGGAAAAGGTAGTAATTTCAGAGATGCAGCCTATTATCACTATTATGAATACCCAGGTATACACATGGTGAAACGCCACTATGGCATAGTTACGGAGCAATTCAAGTTAATCCATTTTTATTATGATATCGACGAATGGGAGCTTTACGACCGTAAAAAAGATAAAAATGAAATGAAAAATGTGTATAACGACCCAAAATATTCAACTATAAAGGCTGATTTACATAAAAAATTAGCCGCATTAAGGGTCAAATATAAAGACTCCGAAGCACTCGATAAAATGTATATTGAAAAATATAAGGATCTGGAAGCAAGTGGGAAAATTTCTAAATAGATTGTAAAAACTTTTGCGTTTATTAATTAACAATATTTTGGGCGTGGACCCTTAGCGGCTTTACCAGCTAATGAGGTCGGGCTATTCGCTCCCAATCATTTTACCTGATAAAAATCTGGGTTAAAAGGATTTCTGCTTCTATCCCTCATGCAGATTGGAGCGCTGAAGTTTATCCATAAAATTTATGAATTTCTGCCATAAAAAAAACATGAAGAAAAAAATATTATTTTTAATCCTTTTCACCCTAATCTTTACCATCGGAGCCAAATTCCCTTTTGAAGAAACCCCAGTGCTCACTCCCGCCCAAGAACAAAAAACCTTTGTTTTAGAAAAAGGCCTAAAGATACTATTAGTTGCTTCAGAACCTATGGTACAAGACCCAGTGGCCATAAGTTTCGATGAGGATGGCCGTATGTGGGTGGTTGAAATGCGCGGCTATATGCCTGACGTAGAGGCTACTAATGAAAAAGATTCCATTGGCAGAATATCCGTTTTAGAAGATTTAAACGGCGATGGGCTGATGGATAAAAGTACAGTTTATTTGGATAGTTTAGTATTGCCAAGAGCCATGGCAATTGTAAAAGGAGGAATATTATATGCCGATCACCAGTCACTTTGGCAAAGTTTTGACACCAACGGCGACCTTAAATCCGATACGAAAATCTTGATTGATAAAAATTATGCTGGCTCTACCGCCCCCGAACATTCAGCCAACGGACTTTTAAGAAACTTAGACAATTGGTATTACAATGCTAAATCAAGATTTCGTTATAAAAAAATTGAGGGTAAATGGGTAAAAGACAGCACTGAATTTCGAGGACAATGGGGAATGAGTCAAGACGATAAGGGCCGATTACATTATAACTACAATTGGAGCCAACTTCATGCTGATATGGTGCCTCCTAATACTTTATCTCGAAACAAAAACCATACTCCAACTTCTGGAATTGATCATGGGCTTACAATTGACCGACATGTGTATCCAATTCGTGAAACTCCAGCAGTAAATAGAGCCTATATTCCAGGCACCTTGAGTAAAGATAACCGACTTAAAGAGTTTTCTGCGGCCTGCTCACCCTTGGTTTATCGGGAAACTTTATTGCCAAAAACTTATTTTGGAAATGTTTTCGTGTGCGAACCGGTAGGAAACTTGATAAAAAGAAACGTTATCAAGGAAATGCCTTTTTTCAATACAATTCCTAAAAATAATACGCTGAGTAATAATAAAAATTCTATTGAATTAGTAGCTTCCGATCCTCACCCGGGCACTGAATTTTTGGCCTCAACTGACGAACGTTTTCGACCTACTAATTTGGCCTCTGGACCAGACGGTGCCATTTATATTGCCGATATGTACAAAGGAATTATTCAACATGTTCTGTACCAAACACCCTATTTGAAGGACCAACATTTAAAAAGAGGCCTTGATAAACATTTGCATAAAGGTCGTATTTGGAGAATTGTCCCTGAAAACTGGCAACCAAAAAAGTTGGAAAAACAGTCAGCATTAACCTCAAAACAATTGGTCGCAAATCTTTCATCTTCAGATGGTTGGCAGCGTGATATGGCACAAAGACTTTTAATAGAAAAAGAAGACAAATCTATAGAAAGCGACTTAATAAAATTGTCGAATTCCACCCATACTTTAGGCCGAATGCACGCCCTCTGGACAATGGAAGGCCTAAATCTTATTAAACCAAATTTGTTGGTGGACTTGATTTCAGATAAAAATGTATTAATATCAAACACTGCAATGAGAATCTACGAAAATTTGGATCAGAAAGACAAATTTTTAACCCAAAAATTGAATACTATTTTACCAAAGATTGCCTTAAATGCACCAATAGACCAAGCCTTACAAATTGCGATATCCTCACAAATGCTTGATAAACAAATAAAATTCAGTTTGCTGAGCGACATTTTAAATAAATATGGTAAATCAACCATCATTAAAGATGCAGTAATGAGTAGTTTGCAAAATGATGAATTTGAATTATTGAAATATCTTAATAAAAGCCCAAATTGGCTTAGGCAAAACCCAGATAAAGAAATATTTATAGAAATGCTCACCACGGCAATTATCAAAAATAATAATCCCATGGAAATAAATGGCCTTCTTTCCAAAGTTAATTTAAAACCGAATAATTGGCAGGAAAAGTCGATTTTAATGGGCTTGATAATACAATCTGGCAATAGTTCTAATCCGATTAAACTCGAAACTGAGCCTAAGTTATTAGCAGAAAATAATAAAAATATTGAAGAATATAATCGACAAAAACTGAAATTAATGTTTGAGTGGCCTGGTTATATTCCTTACAAAAATGTAGCTAAAGACCAAATTGTGTTGAAGCCAGACGAGCAAAAAATGTTCTCAAAGGGTCGAATACAATACTTAAATACTTGTGCTGGATGCCATGGCTCTGACGGAAAAGGAGTTCCTCGATTTGCACCAAAACTAGCTGATTCTGAATGGGTTATAGGTAATGAAACTCGTTTGGCATTAATTGTTTTGCATGGAATAGAAGGTGCAATTATTGTAGATGGTAAAAAATATGACCAACCTGAAATATTACCAGTAATGCCGGCCCATTCCACTGTAGATGATGCCACAATTACCAATATTTTGACCTATATTCGTAATGAATGGGGCAACAATGCAGGCCCAATTAGCCGAATGCTGGTTGGCCGTACCCGACACACCACCCAAGGCAGAGTATTACCTTGGAAGGTGGACGATTTAAATAAACATGTGGAAAGTTTGGGAAGTGATAAGTGATAAAATGAAACTAATTAATTTTATTATTTTATGTAAGAATGGCAACCATAAAAAATAAAGTTTTAAAATTTATTTATTCTTTTTCTATATTATCTGAAAATGGTAACTTTAATAGGTCGAGTAATACAAATAAAATTTTATTCCCATTTATTACTAGAATATTTATTTCAAACTTTATTTTTTGCATTTTAATTTTACCTGCTGTAATAATTAATAAATTCTTTAATTTTTCATTACCTTTTTATTTAATATTTTTTTCATTT
>JANMZR010000181.1:0-4800 GCA_031383555.1 Cytophagaceae bacterium
CTACCCTTTGCTTGGGTATAATCATTCATATATTTTATAAAGTCCTGATTGGTGTAATCCCTTGTATATCCATTAGTAAATAATGTAAATAAAGAGGCTTTTGTATTTGAGAATCAGGCCAATACGAATAATGATTTTAATTATTTAAAAGTAAAAACAATAGGGCTAGGGCAGAATACAAATGGTATTGGAGCAAAAATTACTTTGAAATATGCCGGAAATACTACATTAATTGAGCAAAATCCAAGTCGTGGTTTTCAATCAACGGTTTCAAATATTTTGATTTTTGGTTTAGATAAAAGCACCTTAATCGACACATTAACAGTGGATTGGATAGGAGGGAAGAGACAAATTTTAACAAAAGTTAAGTCAAATCAACTGTTAGTTTTGGAGGAAAAAAATGCGGATAGATTATTTGAAATGCAAAGAAATAACTCTCCTCTTTTTACAGAAATTAATTCACTAATAAATTTTAATCATATTATAAGTGCAAGTAACGACTTTTCTAGGCAACCTTTACTAATAAACCAATTATCACATTTTGGTCCGGTAATGGAGCAAGCCGATTTGAATAATGATGGATTGAAGGATATTGTTTTGGGTTCAGGAATTGGACAAAGTTCTAAAATATTTTTGCAACAAAAATCCGGCAATTATACTGAAAAAAGTCTTTCAAATTCTTCCCAATCCGCCATTGCAGATATAGCAGTTTTTGATGCGAATATAGATGGATTTCAAGACATTTATTTGGCTCATGGAGGCTACGATCAGTTTAAAGAAAATGATAATGCTTTACAAGACGAATTATTTTTGAATGATAAAAATGGTGGATTTATTAAAGCTAATTTACCTAAAATAACATCCTCAAAATCGGTTGTGGCACCCGTAGATGTCAACAAAGATGGTAATTTGGATTTATTTGTGGGTAGCCGAGTAAATATAGGTAATTGGCCACAATCAGTTGATAACTATTTACTTATAAATGATGGGAAAGGTAATTTTACAAATAGAATTGATGAGTTTGCACCTGATTTAAGAAATATTGGTATGATAACTGATGCCAAATCAGTTGATTTGAATAATGATAAAATAAACGAATTGGTTGTGGTTGGCGATATGATGCCTTTGCAAATATTTGAAATTAAGGAAGGTAAATTAATGCTGAATTCAGAGAAGTATTTATCAGAAAATTATTCTGGATTTTACTCTAAATTAGCTACTGGCGACTTTAATAGAGATGGAAAACCAGATTTAATAATCGGAAATTTAGGCCTGAATTCCCAATTGAAAGTTATTGAAAACGAGCCAATTGAAATGGTTTATGGCGATTTTGATAAAAACGGTACAACTGATCCCATTATGAGTTGTTATTTTGCAGGTAAATCACACCCTTATATCACAAGAGATGAATTTTTTATGCAGTTTGCGGGATTAAAACCTAGATATATTACTTATGAATCGTATGCCGATGCCACAGCAGAGGCTATTTTTGATAAAGGGGAATTAAATTCAGGCAAAAAATTGAAAGTAGATAATACTGAAACCATTTTATTGCTAAGTAATGTTTCTGGTAAATTAAAGAAAGTTAATTTGCCAATTCAAGCACAATATGCTTGTGTGAATGATTTGTTAGTTTTTGATTTTGATAAAGATAATTCTCAAGATATTTTGCTAGTTGGAAATAATAAATATTTCAAAATTAGGCTCGGAAAGCATGATGCAAATTATGGTATATTATTAAGAAATGATGGTAAAGGGAATTTTTCTTATGTCAATCAAATTAAATCAGGTTTTAAGTTAAACGGTGATATCAAATCTGTTTTAAATATTGATAGAAATTTGTTTTTTGGGGTTAATGAAGGTAAAATTCAAACTTATAAGTATTCAAAATAAATGAGGTTAAAAACTTTAATAAATAATTACGCAATCTTGCTTTTTTTTGCAGGAATGTATTTTTTAAATTCCTGTATATCAGATCATAATAAGTTTTATTCTGATAGTGAAGTTGCAAATGAATGGGCTAAATTAACTATTTATCTTACTAAAAATACACCTGGAAATACACCAACTAATGCCTCAAGAAGCCTTGGGTACATAAGTTTAACTATGTATGAATCAATAGTATCAGGATATCCTGTTTATAATTCCATTGCTGCACAATTAAATGGATTAAATCAATTGTCAAAACCCGATTCGACTAAAAAGTTTAATTGGATTATTTCGTTAAATGCTGGGCAAGCAGAAATACTTAGAAATATCTATAATCAAACTTCGTATGCCAATAAATTAAAGATAGATTCTTTGGAAAATGTTATTAACAATACAATAAAAGTTAATTTGAAGTTATCTGAAAGTGTATGTAAGATTTCCCAGAAATACGGAAAAGAAATTGCAAATTCAATTTTCGAATGGTCGAAAACGGATGGGGCTTATAAAGCTTATCTCAAAAATTTTGATAAAACTTTACAATTTCCACAAAAACCTGGTGGCTGGAAACCACCCCTTTACGCTCAATCATTTAGTCATTATCCACTTCACCCTCATTGGGGAGCAAACAGGACATTTTTAAAAGAGAATGCTCAAATTGCTGATCCTGAGTTTATTAAATATAATGAAAATCCTAATTCGGCTTATTATAAACAATTTTTAGAAGTATACATCAAAAAAAAATCGCTTACTCAAGCTGAAAAAGAAGCTGCAATTTGGTGGGGTGATGACCCTGATGAAACACCCACACCTCCAGGCCATTCCTATTATTTGGCTTCGTTGGTTTTGGCACAGAAAAAAGCTAATCTAATACAATGTGCCGAAACTTATGCCAAAATTGGTATGGGTCTTTCTGACGCCTTCCGTAATTGTTGGAAGTGGAAGTATAAATATTTTTCAGAGCGGCCCAACACATTCATTACAGAACATATTGATAGTCAGTGGGAAAGCTTTTGGCCAGACCCACCGTTTCCGGCATTTCCTTCAGGGCATGCCATACAAGCTGCAACAACGGCAACTATTTTATCTGATTTATTTGGGCCAAATTGCACCATTATTGACAGCACTCATGTTGGTCGCAAACGTGATGAATTGAGAAATGTAGATTTTAAAGTTAGAAAATATAGCTCCTTTTGGGAAATAGCCAATGAGACAGCTAACTCACGATTTTATGGTGGTATTCATACTCGGCAAGACAATGAGGCAGGGTTAATAAAGGGAAAGGAGATTGGGGAGAATATTATTAAATTGAAATGGAGAAAATAAGGAATATTATTTTGGTTAGTTTGTTGTTAATCAGCAATTTAATTGCTCAAAAAACACCATTTAAAGACATCACAAAAGAGGCTGGGATTGCTCATCAATTTGTAGTTTATGAAGGAATGTTTGGCGGCGGTGCTTGTGCCTTTGATTATAATAATGATGGCTTTGAGGATATTTATATTACCTCTGGCATGAACAATGATATTCTCTTTCGAAACAATAAGAACGGTACCTTTTCTATTGTTATAGAGGGCTCAGGCCTTGAAATTACCAAAAAATATGTTACTCAAGGTGTTGTTTCTGCAGATATAAATAAAGATGGTTTTCGAGATTTATTTATTACAACAATCACCACAAAAAATGAGAAAAAAGCCATTCCAAGAGCCATAAACCTACTTTTTTTGAATTTAGGGAATGGGAAATTCAAAGATGTAACGAAGCAATATGGCTTAGGTGAAATGAATTCTTTCAGTACTTCTGCCTCTTTTGGCGATGTAAATGCTGACGGCTGGCCCGATATTTATGTTGGTAATTATTTCAACGAATTTAAAGGTGAACTTTCTGTAATAAACGACGCCACAATAGTTGGGCAAAACCAAATTTCTAAAGGATATTTATTGATAAATCATGAAGGTAAATATTTTGAAGATGAATATGAGAAGTATGATTTAACCCATAAAGGTTTTGGTTTTGGAGGGATTTTTACTGACTTTGATAATGATGGCGATCAAGATTTGTATGTGATTCATGACTTCGGTTATAAGCGTACATCTAACCTTTTGCTTGAAAATAAATTACCTAGAAATACCTTTTCAGATATTTCTGAAAAAATGAAAATGGATTTAAAGATAAATGCAATGGGTTCAGCGGTAGGTGATTATAATGATGATGGGCTTTTAGATTATTTTGTTACGAATATTCGTTCGAACAAATTTATGGTGAACCGTGGTAGCGGAAAACCATTTGAAGAAATGTCTAATCAATTGGGAACAGGCTATAATGCTATATCTTGGGGAGCCAATTTTGCCGATTTTGACCACGATACTGATTTGGATTTGTTTGTAGCTAATGGCGATTTGAACCCTAATTGCAACCCAATGGCAAATTTTTATTTCGAAAATATTGGAGGAAAGTTCAATGAAATGGCAAGAGCTAATGGCTTAAATGATTATGGAATTGGGCGTGGATCCATCACTTTTGACATGGATAATGATGGTGATTTGGATATTTTAGTTGTAAACCAAAAACCTGTTTTACCCAATTATCCTGTTGAAACTGTGACCAAACTTTTTAGAAATGACTCAACAAAAGGTAATTGGTTAAAAGTGAAACTCATTGGTAATGAGTCGAATAAAGAAGGAATAGGCGCAAGAGTTGAGATTATTTCAGGTAAATTGAAAATGATTAGAGAAATTGATGGCGGTGCCTCAAGCCATTTATCGCAGAATTCAACTATTGCTCATTTTGGTTTGGGTAAGTTAACTAAAATCGATAAAATTGTTATCACATGGGTGGGAGGGAAGCGGCAAGTTTTTGAAAATCCAAAGATTA